>JAUWBM010000023.1 GCA_030601705.1 Thermoplasmatota archaeon | reverse complement strand
TTGCAGTTGGTGATTTCTAACATACTGAGTTACAGTCTCAATATCTGCATCGCCGACGCTTCGGTAGAACTTGCCAGGGCTCCAAAAGTGTCCTCTTGGATATCTTCGCCGGAATATTGGTTTTCTTTTGAAGAGTTCTCTTGAGGAAGTACCGTTCAAAAGATGAAACGCTTAAGAGATACTCATTGTTGTCGGTATCTGAACGATGATGTGTATGTGATCTGGCATCACAGTATTGAAATTATTTAGTTAAGGCAATAAAACAGAAAATATTTATAACAAGGTGGAAAAAAAATATTTGGGGGAAATTGATGACTAGATTATTTGGTATCTATTTCAACAACAAATGCCCAGTAACAATTTTAAGTATTGAAAAGAAAATGGAACAGGCAACAAAATATCACACATGGGATATTTCAGAATCAATCAATGGGCGATCATTCATTAGTGGTAAAACTTCTTTCAAACAAAATCAAATCATAAATAAAAATAACATTATCGTATCATTGGCAGGTAATTTAATATATTCAGATTTAAACGAATCTATAAACGAAGAATACATTTTCCAATCATATCTAAATAAAAAAATCAAAGCACTAAAATATTTAAATGGTTCATTTTCAATTTCTTTGCTTGATAATAACCTTAATACACTCTATTTAATTTCTGATAGATTATGTTCACAACCAATATATTACTATAAGGGCGATGACAAGATAATATTCTCATCAACAATTAAGGCAATTCTTGCTTCAGGATTTGTACAACCAGAGTTTAATTACAACATTTTGCCGAATTATCTTCAGACGCATGAAAAATATCTTATAGGAAATGAAACATTTTTCAAGAACATTTACATGCAACCAGCTGCTTCAATACTAACCTTTTCGAAAGATAATTTCAATATTGAGAAGTACTGGAAACCATCGTTTCACAGACCTCCAGATTTCAATCCTGTTGATCATTTTAATATCTTCAAGGAGACGTTCAAGAATTCAATTCGAGAGTGTATCCGAGACAATATAAATGTAGGATTCTTAGTGAGCGGCGGATTGGATTCCAGATATCTAGCCGCTTGCATTAAAGAGTTGGGCATAGATGCCACTGCATTCAGTTTCGGTGTGAAGAACGGTCTTCAGGAAAAAATTGTGAAGAAACTGATGAACAGATTGGGAATCAAATATCATTTTTATGAGTTGAATGGCGATTTTTTAAGAGATTTTGCAAAAGATATAGTTCATAATGGCGATGGCAGCATGTGCCTCCGCGATTGCCATTTTATAGGATATCTCGAACATATCAAGAAAAACTTTGATATTGATATCATGTTAACAGGTCACTTTGGTGGTGAGTTGTTTGGTCAGATGCTTCCGAAGACTATATTTGGAATAATTCCGACTGACAAGCTGACTATAGACTTGCTGATAAATCATTATGAAAACAAAGGATCATTGATAGAATATCTGACCAAAGAAATCTTCGAGAATATCGAAGAAAGCAGATTCGATATGGTGACTAAGTATTTTAATGAACATATTATGAATTATGCACCTTCTGAACTTGCAGACCTCTATGAATTTGAGGAGAGATCTAGGCGGTATGTTCTCCAACTTTTCCGTTTCATTGACTGGTATTTTGACGTAAGACGTCCATTCATGAACAATGATCTTATCGACTTTGCTTTAAGTTTGCCATATGAAATGAGGGCAAGAGAAACTTTTTACCAAAGAGCATTGAACTATTGTTTTCCAGAGCTATCTGATATTATTTGGGAACATGGACGCTGTCCACCAGATTCGCCTGTTTGGAAACTAGGGGCCAAAATGATATGGGAAAAAGGTTTACAGATCATGAATTCTATGGTTGTGAGAATATCGAGAGGGAAATCAAGTTTATATAAAACCAAATTATTTTCTGCTGATTATCGACCGTATGCATACTGGCTCCGGGAAACAGAGAATGAAAAATATGTACGTGACCTTTTATTTGATGAAAGGTGCCTAAATAGAGGAATATTCAAAGAAGATTTTATCAAAAAATCAATTGAAGATCACATGACAGGAAAAAGGGATAATAATGTATGGATCTGTGGCTTGATAAATTTTGAACTTATGATGAAAGAATTTTTCGATTAAGGCTTCAAAAAGTATTAGTTTTTTATTAAATCTAGCTCATGATTTTTATTTCTGATATAACCCACTAAACCCGGCATATGTGTACCCTCGAACTAAAGATTTTGTTCAGAATTAGTAGGGCATTTCTTGTTTATACTTTTATTCCTAATCTTAGGAGCTAAAAATGGATCTTTATAAGTGCTATAACCTCTCTAGATTTCTCCTTTGCTTGTATACTTAAGAGTCTTATTATAGTGCAAACCTTCTCATATTACTATCAATACTCATTATCTATCATGAACAATATTTTTTGAAGGGTAGCGAATAAACTTCCTAGGTGTAAAAAATGAATATTATTTTATAATCCCCGAGATCTATTGTGAACTTGATCAATATACTGGGGAATTAATAAATTATCAAAATAATAGTTGTAAAATCTTAAAACCGGATTTGGACACATATTAATTACAAAAGTTGGGTGGAAAGACAGATATAGCAGAAAAGAATTAAGTGAATTTCGGAGATAATCTTTAAATGAATCTATGAATTTCTGCTAGAAAGAAGTAATTCGTGGTTCCTGATAAGAAGATTATGACAACAGTAAGTCATAACACTTGATGTGACAATATGTGTCAAATTGAAAACATGGATGAGATGGGGCATGAAGATTCAAATCTTTATGTTAGACGTAATTTCATAGCTTTCTTTAAAAAGATCGGTATCTTTACTATTGTAAGTAAATTATTTAAATATAAAAATAAAACTTTTTCTGAAAAGATAATTTCAAAAGGTTTTCATAGCCATGATTCTAATAGTGCTCTCAAGCCAGGGGATGTTGTTGTAGTTCGCTCGAAAGAAGAAATTTTGGAAACGCTTGACGAAAATAGGAGTTTGGAAGGTTGCGGGTTTATGACTGAGATGTGGCAATATTGTAATACACGACAAAAAATTTTCAAAAGGGTGAGATATTTCTTTGATGAACGTAGTTCTAAATTTTTAAAAGCTCGTAGTACCGTATTCCTCGAGGGACTACGTTGTTCCGGAAAGCTTTCAAAATTGATGCCAAGATGTGATAGATCTTGTTACTTTTTCTGGAAAGAGGAATGGCTAAAGAAAATTGATTAAACCTTAGCAATTAGGGGAAATTTTGCAATTCGAAAGTTCAACGATAAATTTTATTTATTAAACTTGTAACCACCTTATTATCCTTAATCTTTGAAAATAGAAGATTTGTAGGATATTGATTCAATAATTTTTTTTGGTGTTAGTACTAAGAGAAGATAAATAGTAGAGGAAAATTTATCGTTGCAAATGGTAAAGTTATATTTTACCCCTGTGTGTTCTCCAAAGATTTTCTGGTATGTATAATACGTACCATAAAAGCCTATTTTTTTTATTTCATTCTTTGCAAATAAGGATTTGAATAATAAAAAAGTTGACAAAATTAAATTTCATTGTTGAAGAATAATTCTGACATTTGATAATATGAAAACTCAATATTTGATAAGAATCTTGACAAAATTAAAATATCCCAGCTCATTCAATGATATAAAAATAATTTTCCAAACAATAATTGAAATCATAGGGAATCGTACTCATTTTCATTTCTCATATAAAATTCCTCCTACCCTTCAATTAGAACCAACAAACATTTGCAACGTTAACTGTATATGTTGCAGTGCACCACAAACCTCAAGAAAAAAAGGGCATATGACATTAAATTTATTCCAGAAAATCATAGATGAAGCTTCAGAGATTGGAGTAAAAAAAATTAAGCTCTTCCTCCACGGAGAACCTTTTCTTCATCCCAGACTTATTGAAATGATAAGATATATCAAATCTAGAAGAAATCTTGGAATCTCTATTGATACTAATGGATCTTTGCTAGATAAAGAAAAAAGCAAGTTACTCCTTCAATCAGGTCTTGACTACGAGGACGATGTAATTTTTTCAATTCTTGGCTATTCAAAAGAGGTACATGAGAAAGTTATGAAAGGAATAAATCATGAAGATGTATTAACCAACATTTTTAATTTTTTAAAGTTACGTAAGAGGTATGGTTCAAATGTAAATGTAAAGGTAGCTTTTAGACGGATGCCTGAAAATAAACATGAAGAAAAACAATTTGTCAAATATTGGCATAAAAAAGTAAATGTAGTATTGACTTCAACAATTTCTAAATCATTTAAAGAATATAAAAATAATGAAATTGATATTCCTCAAAGAAATAAAACATGTACGGCTCTGTGGAAAGAGATGATTGTATTCTGGAATGGAGAGGTTACAATTTGTTGCTTAGATATAGATGGAAATAATATAGTGGGGAACTTAAAAGAGCAATCTATAAAAGAAATTTGGAATGGAAAGCAACTCTCATCTGTTAGGAATCTGCATGGGAAAAAACAGTTCCAAAAAATCCCATTATGTTCAAAATGTGATTTTTAATTTGAAAATTTCTTTAGGCTACATTATGTCTAGATGAAAAAGCTATTGTAAATAAAACATTGTTAGCAATTCATGCGGATGTCAAGTTTAGCACTCCATCAGGTGATATAAGGTAATAAATGCGTTTTTCCCTTGTTGTACTGTGTCGATAGAGGTATTATGCGACCACCGATTGTAAAACAACTGAATCCGATGCTTTAAAATCCCAAATGTCCATGATTCGACCTTTTTCCGATTTCTTCCAAAAACCTTTTTAACCTCTCTAAAACCTCCATAATATTACGATAGCATCCCATCCATAACTCATCTTAAAACAACAATGGATGCCATAATATTAATTTTTTAACTTTACACCCACGACGGTTCAACGGTAAAGCTTATTTATTAAACTTGTAACCACCTTATTATCCTTAATCTTTGAAAATAGAAGATTTGTAGGATATTGATTCGATAATTTTCTTAGTGTTATTGATAAGAGAAAATAAATAGTAGGGAAAAATTTGTCGTTGCAAATGGTAAGGTTATATTTTACCCTTGTGTGTTCTCCAAAGATTTTCTGGTATTTATAATACGTACCATAAAAGTCTATTTTTTTTATTTCATTCTTTGCAAATAAGGATTTGAATAATAAATAAAATAAAATATTAGAAGGGGAATATCGATAAAAATCTTCGTTATAACCTATTTTGACCAAATAACAAATTTCTTGATCGATAATTGCAAAAATTCCAGCGATATATTCGTCGTTTAATTGTAAAAAATACAGCCTAAGTTTTTTATCCTCAGTTAACTGAAAAGCTAGTTTTTTAAAAAAATCGCCATAATAAGATCGTTTTAATGAAGTTCCCTTCCTTCCTTTCCAATTTTTATTCTCAATATTATAAAACTCTGTTATACCTGCTTCAACATCTTTTTTTTCTTTCATTTCTATGAATTTGACTTCTCCTTTTTCATTCAAACGTCGGATTTTTCTTTTAATTTCCCGTCTATCTTTTCCATTTATATCGTTTTTAGTAAAATCTTTAAAATCTCGATCACAATCTACAACGAGGGTTTGGACCTTCTCTTCTTGAATTAAGTAATGTTGAAAAAAAATCGAGGCAAAGTCTTCGTATAATTTTTCATTTTCTGGAATTTCATAAAATTTGATAATATCCCAGCTTTTCCTATTCTTTTTTAAATATTTTACAACTCTTTGGAAAATAAGTTGTGGATTTTCATAAGAATCAACAAGAAAAATGTAAAATCTTATTAGATAACTATCTTTAATTGAAAGTTCTTTGATATGTATGAATGGAAGGTATTCTTTTGTTTCAACTGTAAACGGTAGAATTGCCACTACTTTCTGATTTTCATTTCTTACCACCAGGATCTCAATTTTGACATCATCATAATAGTCTAATATCGTTTGATAATAAATTTTGAATACTTCAAATGAGGAAAAAATAGGGGGCCTTTCTTTTAAATTAAAAAGTCGGTTCCAATCATTTTTCAGTGTCGTCAAATTTTCTAATGTTTTAATAGACTCAATTGTGTAATTAACATTAATAAACAAATCACCTCTTATCCATTTTCAAAGTTAAAGGGATAATAAACCTATGATATGTAAATAATTCTATTTCCATTTTTCCTTGAAACTCCCTAAACAGAATCCAATCTATGTTAAAAAAATATGGTATCCTCAAATTTACAGTTTTTACTCGACAAGTGATTATGAAACCTATTTGGTGAAACATCTCCCATATAGATTATATGCAAATTTAAATGTCTTAGAGTAAAATTTATAATAGAAATGGCGAGTTACTTTTTCCCCGCCAAATTGCAATTTAAAGAAATTTATTCCTTTTTTACTTTTATCCTTTTCTGCTTCTTTTTCTGGCCATATTCCCCCAAAATCAAAGACAGTTAAACCTTTTTGCTTCGCATATTTTATTGCGTCCCAATGAAGTAAACGACTTGCTCTACTTATCACCTGTGCTTGTTCTTTTAATTGGAATCGTTTTGAAGCACTGTGCCATAAAATAATATGATTCTCATCTTCCAAATAAAGATGTCCCACCAAGATATCGTTATCGTGTTGTATGGTGAATAAGGTGGCGTATCTTTTCATAATATCAATTTTTGGAGTGTCAAATTTTGCTCTTATATCTCTACCCATAGATTTTACTTGAGACGTGATAATTTTATAAAAATCGTTGTAACGTTGATTGATTTTAATCTCGATATCATCCTTCTGTGCACGTTGGATATATTTGCGACAACTGCTACCTACATTTTGCCAAATTGTATCTAAACTTTGGGTCAGATCAATAATCAAAGTAAATTTTTTTTGATGTGTAAAGCCATCAATTTCGGCTTTATTCTTACAAAACGGAAATTTCAAGAAATCACAACCATCAATGTCAAAAGGGTAATCTGAAAAATATACTTCCTTAGTATCAAAGTTAAAAATTTTTTTATCCACTATTAGCATAATATCTCCACTATAGGCTAAGTAATTATTCTATTTTTCTCCTCAATAAATGCAATATATTCGATTTTAATTAATTCTTCGGTCCTAGTTTCTTCCCTTCACTTTTTTAAATCCATGAGGTCTGGACGGGGAATTTAGAAAAACACATCCCATTATAACAAAGATTCAATTCGAAACGATAGACTGTCTTCTTAGAAAATAGGATAGATATCCTTACTTTTTATCTCATGATTGTTCATATCTACTTCAGAAACAACCACGTGGATACCATTTTCGAAAAACTAGATGCCATTCTAATATCGTGTTGGCATTCCACGGCTTCAACATCATCTTAGCATCCATCACTACTTCAATGGTCATGTTCACCACGTTTCAAAATAATGCTGAGATACCAGGACAAAGTCAAGCATGTTAATGATGCCATTATTATCGACATCCTCACGTATCCAACCAGCAGAACCTGTTTCATTATAATGATTAGAGACTAAGATGAAATCTAAAACATTACAAACACCATTCATATCGATATCCCAGTTTGGCGGCATCGAAAAATCGTAAGAAGAAGAAATGGATGCATTGCCATTGGTATCATTCGCCCAGATATAATAATTGTAACTTCCATGATTTGAAAATAAGGTACTTGTATTGTAATAATAACCATTAGTCCCCATTGCATTCATTGACGTATTCACACTAGAGGAGTTAGAACAGGAAATATCAATCATCACGGTGTCTATTGCTGAATAGCCTGTTACTGTCGCAGTTATGTTAATCCATCCAAATGATGCCTCAGTATCTAAAGGATTAGATTCTACACGAACAATATTCGTTATTTCTGGTGGGTTATCATTCGGTCCGCTGGATGGATATTCATAAGCGCCGATATCTGGAGCAGAGCCGTAGTATGATGAAAGACTAACATATTCTCCGTCAGCCCATGTTATTGAACGGTTTACAGTAATTGTCTCCGCACCATAATCAACGTCTGTCACTTCAAGATTTGAGTCATCTCCAATGAAGATATTGTCTCCATCAATCAGTCCATAGCCATCACAGAAATAATTAGATTCGTTGACAGTTATTGTTGTACCAGTGCCACCACCTTCTGTAAATGTGAGCCAAGTTCCAGCATCTATCGCTGGACTAGTACTTGTTAGATTATAACTTCCATTTACAGGGTCATATAGTTTTGGGTCTTGTCTTGTTTCACCGCTCGTTCGAGTAA
Organism: Thermoplasmatota archaeon; assembly: GCA_030601705.1. Lineage (GTDB taxonomy): Archaea > Thermoplasmatota > E2 > DHVEG-1 > DHVEG-1 > JAGLML01. The sequence goes on along the minus strand of JAUWBM010000023.1, from coordinate 20,728 downwards.
GGTTTTGCCAACCCGATAAATTATAAGTCTCTGGAGATACTGCTCCATTAAGTTGCCACCAGGTATCGTCCCCTGCTCCACCGTCTCCACGCCACCAAAGGTTGTTAGAAAATGTCATATTTTTGGTAGTAAGATTGCCGTATCTCCCACGAAGGAAAAGACCAGGATTATCATCAGCCGTAGAAGTGAAAATATTATTCTTAAAAGTTAAATGGTTGATATGATTTCCAATTTGCATATGATAAATTGATGTAGCATTGGCAACGATGTCATTATTATAAATCGTGTAATTGTTGACCACCTTGCCTGTATTGCCATATATATACAATTGCTCACCTGAATTATCGTCCATTACGCAGTTTCTAACAATAACATTTTCGCATGGACCAGGTATGTTGTATATTAATATTATCCCTTCATCATTTCCGTTATACAGATATACGTTGTCGATAGTGAAATTTATCACTCCTCCAGCACTTAAACCTCCATCATTACAATCATAACCCACACAATCCTTTATCATTATGTTCTCACCAAGATAACCACATGCAAAATCAAACGCTTGCTCAGAACAGTTATACGCTGTACAATTTATAACAAGATGATTTGGACCAATGCCATTAATACCATCATCTACATGAAGTGTTATTCCATCATTAGTGCTTATATTATATATGGTGCAGTTTCTGATTTGTCCATTTGTTATTCTATTGGTTGAGCTGCCATAAATCACTATGCCACTATTGCCACAATCATGAGCGATACAATTCTCAACTTTATAGCCATTCACCCTTCTAAGGAAAATTCCGACTCCATTGTCATGTGAATAACAATTATAAACAGTAATATTTGACAAAACAGCATCAAAAGCTATCGCAGAATTAGGTACTGCATTTTTCACTTCCAAATCTCGGACGGTGATATTTCCTATGGGTCCATTAAATGCTTGTATGGCCACTGTATCAAATATCGGTCTAGCTCCTGTTCCATAAGCACCGATTATCATATCATCTGACGAAGTACCACCAAGTCTGATACTCAAATTTATATCATTAAAAGTATCGCCTCTATTGAAGTAGATGTCATCGCCGACATTGATTACTCCACCGTTTAATTCAATGTTGACTTTTCCTATAGTTCTCCAAGGAGTGTCAGGAGAAAGCCCATTGTTCAAGTCGTCCCCATCATTGGCCACGTAATAATTACTTGACAAGTCAGCCAAAATAATCTCTACGTTTAAATTATGAAAAGATGAAATAAGAATACCAATTATCATTAATAATACAATTTTTTTCATTTTATCATCAATTATCTTTTTATGATTCACATCTCTCTAATTAATCTCGTAATATTTAAATGTATATATTATATTTTGTGTTCATGATATAAAAAATCAACGTGCGAAAATGACGAAGTGTAAAAATAGCAATATATTAATATCATCTCATATCTCAGTAATATTGCCAAAGTAAATATCATCTGTTCTGATGGAGATTCCGTAACCTATGATGTTTATTTTGGTACACCAGGGCGTCTACTTTCAAAAGTAGTGGACAATCAATCAGCCACAACATATAATCCTGGACACTTGATAGTGTAGCTATCTCTATCATTGAAGTTGTATATGTTAAATTAGTTTTAGATGCATGCTACATCCTTTCTTCTTCCGGAATGCACTTTATGAATCTTAACTCAAAAATGATCAGGCCAAAGTTTATCCTAAATTTCATCTCAACATTCTTGACGAATTCTTTTTGAACTATACATTATAAACGTTCAAAGGAGCAGTGGAACCTCTTCTATTCTCACCTCATTTGTAGTTTTATATGAGCTGAAGAACAAGTATATTATTATCTGGAGAGAGATGCACTTAACCAAAAAATGAGCTTGTATATAAAGTATTCACCAATTATATATTTCAAAATTTGTGAATTTTTGAATTTATAATTTTCATTAGAGCGCTTAAAATGATTCAATTCTTCGATAAAGCCTCTGCCATATTTCTGTTTTTGCTTTTCAAACAATTCATCTTTGACAAAACGATAGAGTTCATAGTCAAGCTTATTTGCTTCTCTTAACTCGTCAATAACATTATGAGGTAATTTATCTTTAATTATGATCTTTTTTGGGGCAACATTTTTCTTTTGGTATCTTAGATCAAAGTCTTGTAAATTTAACATCTTTTTCATTAAAATTAGTGATTCATCAAATTGTTCTACTAGACCAACAAAAGCAAAATCGTTGGCAAGAATTTTTTTTGCCTCTACAAGTTCTTCTTCACCTGCAATAAATCCCCTCTGCTCACGGTTCTTTGAGCCTATAATAAATTTGGTTTGATAATTCCTTTCACCGACTATTTTAATTCGTTCTTCCAATGACATATGATGAGGATTTCTAATTCTTCCATGAGTGTAATGAGATATATATCTATCAATAGGGTCGCGTATAAACGTTATGTATTTCAAATCAGGACAAACAGAATCTAATTTTGTGACAGATCTTAAAGAATGTCCGCTGATAGTCTTAATATTTCTATTGATAGATAATAATTTTTCCAAATCATCTGGTGCAAAATCTTTTTTGTCAGTTACGTAATAATTGAATCCATAATTATTTCTAAAAATATAGCTTAGGGTTGTTCCGGCATTTTTGATCATATGACAAAAACATATTAACATTAACGATCCCTAAGTGGATTCAGATTTAAAGAATTTTTGGAAACAATTACAACAGCTATGGCAATTTCTCTTGAATGAGATAAACTTATTTTTATATTAAAATCACTTAGTTTATCATCTAAAATTTTTACAAATGGACTTCCGTTTTTTTTATTTAATATCTCAATTTGATTCATTGAAATTTCGATTTTATAACAAGAAAATGCTTTAATTATCGCTTCTTTTCCGGCGTATCTAACTGCATAATGTTGAGATGTTTTTACCTTTTTTTCACAATATTGTATTTCATTTTCTGTAAATATTTTCTTCAAAATATTTTTTTTTGAAGTGATATCTCTGTTAAATCGAGAAATTTCGACACAGTCAATACCAATTTCCAACATTACCACCTTTATCTAGTATCAAAACCTGGTTCCTTCACAGGCTATCACATTTAATCCTTCTTCCTCAGTAAGCGAATAACTGCAACAGCACTCCTCATCTGAGCGTCAGTTACAAATACTCAATTATGCATTATTAACAATTATTCTTCTTTTTGAATTTTTAAACATCGTTATCACCAGCGAAAAAATGCCAATTTTTTTTATCTAATAAATTGGATTCAGAGGAAAGATTAGGACTGTAGGTTACCAAATGCATATCAATTTTTTTTATCATAAAAAAATTGAATTCCTTCAATTTCTCCTCGAGTAACCTATTTCCAAGATAACGAATGACAATAGCCCCCATCCCATTTGCTCTTACGTAAAGGGCAAATTCTGCTAAAAGCGAATCCAGTATATTCTCTGACGTTAGAAATAACATATCAACGATATGACACATATTGTCCTTAAAATAGTAAACTATATATCCTGCAATATTTTTTTTGTCATCTAAAATACAGAATATCCCATATTCTTGGAAAGATGATTGTTTGTATCTCCAGTTTAAAAAGTTTGAAGTCCTCTCTCCAATTATGTTAAATTGCTTTGAAACTTTTTCCCAGAACGCATCAAACCTATCATCAAAAAATTCCGGCATTTCGACTGAATAATTGAAAGTTTTTTTATAGCGTAGTTCTTTAGAAATAATTTTAATGGGAATATCTATCACCAGTGAAAGCATCATGAAACTAGTGAGAAAATTCATTACCCTCAGAAGCATCTTGGAGCGTAAAGATAGAGATAAATACTCCTTGGGTATGTATTTTGTTTTTAATATCTTTATAAATAGTTTAAACTCACCAATTTCTTGATATCCTATTTTTAAAAAAAGTGTTTTTGACGATTTGTTAGGGACGCCGTAGATAAATTTGAATCGGGTATTTCTCAGTCTTGATTGGATTTCTCTTTGTAATTTTAAAGCTGGCCCATATGCCCTATGTTTTTTATCTACAGCGAAATCTCCAGCTATTTCGGCATACACTGGTTCGCCATTTATAATTATTTTTCTGGGAAAAAGCGCCGCCGAACCAACAAAAGAATTTGAATTTTCATATTTGGCCAACCAACATCGAGCAGCTCCATAGGGACAATTTTCATAGTTCCATTCATACCTTTGTGTCGATGCGACTTTAAGATTTCTCTTCAATATAGGGAGGATGTCCTCTTTATTCCTCCTTACATTTGCTTCGATGATTGTATATCTGCTCATTTTATTCCTAATTTATTTTTCACCAATGCAACAGTTGCCGTATCTTCGGCTTTGTTAATTTTCTCTAACGCTATGTCCCGATTCAAATAGCCTTCGCGGACCAGTTTAGCCAATTCAAATACATAAGGATGAAAATTAAACTGCTTCTTATGAATACGAATTGCAAATGAATTAATCAGACAATTAGTAGAATTGGCATCAGTATCCTGAGGCGCTTCCCACCCAAGTTGAGATATCTTTTGATATATCTTTTCTTCACTATATTCTAAGAAAGCCAACGGACTTATATTATATGGAAAATGATATGAACCATTAAAATGTGCTTCTTCAAGAAAATAGGGTTTTATTTCATCCCCTACTAACATATATAGAGGTTCAAAGATTGCGTTTTGCATCATCTTCACCATTTGAGGATTATTCTTCATAACTGATGATGTAATAGGTGCCTGGCCAGGGGACCAACCAAAAGTAATAAAAGGAATGTTCTTCTCAAGCGCCACACGAAGTGCGCTGAATTTTACTATACCCATACAGGATATACAGATAGTGCTTGCTCTTTCAATGGTCTTTGGAGGATAAATATTATTTTTAGCGCATTTAGTAAAAATCTTTTTAAGCATATCGAAACGAGGTTTGAAGAAAATGTGGTCGGTTCCTAAATTCTCTACTACAATTCGAATATTCTTAATAGCTTGTTCTGAAAGAAAGCCGTTATCAAAGGTAATTGCAAGAATATTTAAGTCGTATTTTTCTTTCAGGACAGTAAGGGTATAGGTACTATCCTTGCCCCCACTGTAGCACATCAGGGCGTCGTAACTACTTTTGCCCCTATAGTCTCTAACCAATCTCTCAAATTTTTGCCTATATTCTGCCTTTTTACCTTCTAGGTACTCTAGTCCTTCGAATTCAAGACAGAAATTACAGATTCCATCTTTATCAAATCTAATACCTGGGAAGGTTTCGGGTAATACACATCTTATACAGCGCTTCATCCCATCGTCTCCTCCAATTTCTTAGTTAGCATAGGAGGTAATTGTCTTAAGTGTTTTGTTGCATTGTACTTAGATGTAAAATCCCTGAACGCCCTTTTTGCTTGTTCTTCTTTCAAATTCATCACTTCACAAACTTCAGAAACCATAATATCATTCTCCCATGCATAGAGTAAAAGGTCTAATTTATCATAAGGAATACGAAAATAGAACTCCTCATCACTCACCTGAAAACTGAAGGTGTCCGGGCTAGGGGCTCTATCGATAATCTCTTTTATTACATCTAAATACTCAGAAAGCTGATAAACCTGAGTCTTATAAAGATGGGCAAGGGGTTCAATATCAACTCCACCATCCCCATATTTAACAAAAAAACCCTGTATAACTTCGCTTTTATTGGTTGTACCACAAACCAGATAATTTTTCATTTCCGCATAATAATAAAGATGCATCATCCGTGTTCTTTGCTTGGTATCCGTAGCTGCCACAATACCATTCAGAGCTTCTTTATTTAGTCTGGCAGATTTTACATTTCCATTACCACTTTCAGTTTTTAAGGTAAAAAAGTTAAATGCATCTTTAGATAACAAATCAGCAGGAAGGGTAATTTTTAATTTATATCCGCTATCGTATTCAGGAAAAATCTCTCTTATGACTTTATCTCTTTTCTCATAGGTTCCAAATTCTTTGAGCATAGGAGTAATGTCAATCGTCTCTGTTTTTATACCCAATTTCTCAGCTTGTTTTTTAGCGTATTTGCTGCTAATCGGATTAGATTCTTTTTCAGGAAGAATCAAACCAAATACTTTTTCCACTCCAAGCGCCTTAACGCTTAATGCAGCAGAAAGTGCAGAATCAATACCACCACTCAGGCCAATGACTATACCCTCTCGTTTCATCGCAATAGTTTGTTGCTTGATAAATGAACAAATATGTTCAACTTCATTCCTGCAGTCGATTCTTAGAATATTTCTATGGAAATTCATAATATCTCTATCTCCAATATTAACTAAGGAGGCTGTCCTTTAAATTTATATAAGTTACTCCAGATCTTTCTTGCTTATCTTTCCAGTTGAGGTCTTGGGTAATTGCTTGCGAATTTCAATATATTTGGGAACCATAAAGTTTTCTAAACGTTTGGAGCAATACATGATAATGTCTTTTTCGGTCAATTTTGAATCCTTCTTTAACGCTACGACAGCCTTTATTACCTGACCTAACATTTCGTCTGGTACGCTAATAACCCCTGCCTCAAGGATATCTTCCATCTCATACAGAACATTCTCTATTTCTTTTGGGCTAACTTTTTCTCCAGCTGTCTTAATCATGTCATCTTTGCGGGCAATAAAATAGAGGTAGCCTTCGCTATCCATTTTAAACAGATCTCCAGTGTATAAAACCTTTTCACCTGAGATTGGTCCTGGTTTTAGTGTTATGGCGGTCTCTTCAGGGAGATTCCAATATCCCTTCATAACGCTTGGGCCTCTTACCACCAGTTCACCAATTACTCCAGATTTGGTTATTTTTTCTCCTTTTTCATCTACAATATATGCTTCTGTATTGGGCATTGCTTTACCTACGGAAGTAGGTCTTTTTGAGAGTTCTTCTGGAGATAGATACGATACTCTTTTACATTCAGTAAGGCCATACATAGAATAAATCTTAGTATGAGGGAACAATTCTTGGAGACGGACAATATATTTTGGCGCTAACGCCTGAGCAGTATTAGTAATATATCGTAAGCTGGAAAAGTCATATTTGTGCAAATTTTTAAGTTGCAAAAGAATAGCGGCAATTGTCGGTACAAGCGGCAAACCGGTTACCTTTTCTTTTATAATCAAATCAATGATCTGATACGGATAAAGAAATGCTTTCTCCAAAACTACTGTTCCACCAAATTTAAAAGCCATTAAAATCTGATACAAACCATAGTCAAAAGATAAAGGTAAACAATTGATTATGATGTCCTTATTTGTATTCTCTAAATATTCAATTATGGAATTAGCTGCTGAGACCATATTTAGGTGTGTAAGCATTACACCTTTAGGGCTGCCTGTTGTTCCTGAAGTGTATATGAGGCTGGCTAAATCATTATTGGTACAGTGGTTTAAGGGAGATGTTGTTGGATAGTTTTTTAAAGCATTGGAGAAGGAAGATATTTTTGAGTGACTGTGTGAGCGTGTAGTTGCGTGAACGTGTTTATTGTCATCGGTTATTATTAATGAGCTTAAATTTGGGCAATTCGTTAGAACTTTGGGTATCTCTTTTAAATGCCTTGCATCAATTATTAAAGTTTTTACCTGACAGTCATTCAAAATATATTCTATTTTTTTTGCCTTAACTTGAGGGTTTATCGCAACAAAAATGCCTGAAGCCTTTAATATCCCGAAAATAGACACTACAGATTCAACTGAATTCTCAAGATATATAGCGGCTCTGTCCTGTTTTTGCAAACCGTGATAAATCAAGGCATTAGCAAGGGAATTAGCAGCGTTTTCAATCTCGGTGAAAGTTAATCTTCTGTTCTGATAAATTAAAGCTTCTTTGTTGGGGAATTGTTTTGCACTTTGTTCTAAAAATTCATTAACTAACATGTCCTGTCTTCTTCTTTATATACGAGGTTAAATTGTCCAGAGAATCCAGGTTATCGGGCACCAGTTCTTCATCCTCAACCTTGAGGTTAAATGTCTCCTCAATGAAGCTTACTAGCTCTAGGACTCCTGTTGAATCAATAATTCCCCTCTCCAAGAAGGAATCATCATCATTTGGGACCTTAGAATCATCTCCCAATAGAAATTTATCTCTTATAAAGACCTTTAATTTTTTTTTAACGTACATATCAGTTAATTTTCGTTTGCAAATCATCCTAAACAACCTTGACGAAATTACGAATAGCTAAATTATCTTAACAACAAGTTAAGCGGGATTCAAATATGAATCCCTATCACTATTATAATAATTACTATTAAATTATTAAATCTGCTTTTGTGTAATAATTCCACCTTAGGATAAATTAATACATTCCACAAAATCGTTCTCAACCACATTTCTACTCTCCTATATTTCTCTTTAATACTGAAAAGATATCCTCCAAATCTTCTCTTTGTTCCAGAGAAGATTGATTCAACAACGCATCTCATAGTAAGAACTGCTTTTCTTTGATGCACTGGTGATAATAGGAAAACGGGTTGAATATGGGCCTCCACTTTGTTTGTTTTCTTACAAATTTTTAGTATCTTTCATCCTAATAGATGTATAATTTTAAAAGTGAGTAGAAAACATACTTTTTAAAATGTCATAAACTTCGATAAGCCAGGTCACTTTTTTCTGCTTCCTCCCTAAACAACCCTCGAACGTCTATCAGTATGGGCTTCTCTTCCAAATCATTATTTTCAGAACTCATCTTTTAATTTTCTCTTCATCAATATCAAAACCGATAACCCTGAGATGCTGAGAAAACATCTCAGCCAACGGTAGACCAACATATCCAAGTCCAACAAGACAAACTACATTTTCTTCCTTATTTATTTTTGAAACCATTTTAATGTTTCCTCCAATCCTCTTGCTAAATCAAACCTTGGTTCGTAGCCTAGTTTTTCTTTTGCCTTAGAAATATCAGCAAGAGAATCCCTAATATCACCTGGCTGAGGATCATTATAAACCACATCTAAATCCCTTCCAATTATCCTCATAACTAATTGAGCTAACTCATTGATTGAGATACGCTTACCACCTGCTATGTTAAAGATACCACTCGCGTTGCCCTTCATTGCAAGAATATTAGCATTTACTGTATCTCTAACAAAAGTAAAATCCCTTGTTTGTTTTCCATCACCAAATACAACAGGGGATTCACCATTTAAAACCCGACTGATGAATCGAGGAACAACAGCAGCATATTCACTCAAGGGATTTTGCCGTGGACCATACACATTAAAATAACGAAGAGAAATAGTAGACAGCCCATAAACCTCGTTAAATACTAGACAATAATATTCACCCACAAGCTTACTAACAGCATAAGGCGACAATGGAGATGGCTTCATGTCCTCCTTTTTAGGTAACACCGGCGTATCCCCATAGGCACTACTTGAGGAAGCATAGACAACCTTTTCTACCCCATTGTCTCTAGCAGCAACAAGAACATTAAGCGTACCATTAACATTAGCATAATTAGATTTTACAGGATCTTTTACACTTCGAGGCACAGAAGGTATCGCAGCCTCATGAAAAACATAATCAACATTTTTAAAAGTCTTCTGAAGAAGATCCAAATCAGTAATGCTACCGTTAACAAACGTAACCCTTTGGCCATCAATGAGATCTTTGATGTTTTCCAGATTTCCGGTAGAGAGATCATCGATCACGATCACATCGTTTTCTCCGGCTAACGCTCTCACTAGATTAGAACCAATGAACCCAGCGCCACCAGTAACTACAACGTTTTTCCCTTTCATGGTCTTCAGTTCTCGAATGTTTTTCCAAAGTAACTTCACACTAAATAAAAATGTTTCTTAACAACGTCATTCATAGATTAAATATAATATCCACAGATTTTTAAAACACGGGTTCATCCAAGGAACTGTCAAACCATGAAACATAAGAGGCTCATATCAGGTATTTTTCTGGCAGTTATTCTTGTCTCATTAATACTGTATAGCGGCTTAGAATATAACAACTATGACCCTAGCATAGAATACATACTTGAAAACTTTGAAACATACAATAATGCCAAGATTTCATTTATGGGAGAAATAGTAGAAATCAATAAAACTAGTCAAAAATTGACACTCAGATTCACCAAACGATTATACTAATAGATATGGAAAAATAAGAAAGAGGGCATTGGTCTATGCCTTTATTGAATTATTGATTTTTTATTATCTAATGTTATTAGGTTAAGATAAAGGTAAGCCATAATGCCCCGGAAGTATCACCAGGGAAGAACTGTCCATAAGTATCTGCCCAGGCAGTTTCATCATCACCCGCTGGATTAATAACCACTGCATGTGCCGCAATATAAAGGGTACCTTCATATCTACCGGTGTCTGGATTATACAAATCCGGGAAATCACTACTTAAATCGATAATATATCGCACGACATGGTTATTGTACCAAGTACATGAATCGTGGTCATCATTATACGGGAAACGTCCAATTTTTGGGCTACCTTTTTTGTTCTGTGGTATAGCATCAAATGATTCTGCTACTGCGAGATGCGTTTCCTCTAGCACCCATTCATCTTCCGTAACATAATATGTAAATCTCACTATGCTATTGGACATACGCTGAATACGAACAGATCCAACCTCGGTATCTTGTCCTGCGATTAACTCAGTGTCTATATAACATGCTGATACTCCACCCATTCCAGATAAAAACAGAATGATGGGTATGCCTATTACTAAAATTTTTCCAATATTTTTTGTTTTTCTCATTTTTTTACCTCTTTGTCTGGTTTTTTTATTTATTAATTTTATTAATATTACATTTTAATTATATTTCAGATGTTTATATAGTTTTCCCTAAAAAATAATTTAAAATATACAGCTGTTGGAAAATTAGACAGAACCATTTTTATCAAATTTTTTTAGGCTCTCTCTTGCGTTTAATAAGCGTAGCATATCAATCATTGATCTAAAATCTAAATCTTTGAAGGTTTCACTGTTTCTTTTTATTCCTTTTACTGAGTATTAAGAATAATATTAGAAGTACCAATGCAAACAATGCTAAAACAAGTAATGCTAAGTTGTCTTCTTCGGGTTCTGTTTCTTCAACAACAACTGTTATTTCCGATGATGAAATTGTCTGATAGTCATTTGCAGTAACTTTTATGGTGTAATTTCCAACTGATGCCCATTTATGTGTTATCATGAATATTGTTCCATTTGGAAGAAACTCGCTTTCATCTATATTTCCATCGCCCCAATCAATAATATACTTAACAGAATCGTTGTCATAATCAGATGAAAATACAGTGTAAATATAACCAATGCCTTTTTTACTAGTAAGGGGACCATTTATTTCTGGATTTGATGGAGGTCTGTTTGGCTGAGTTACAAGTATCAAAAGCCCAGATGCATTTTTATCTCCCTTGTTGTCAGTAACAGTTAAAGTAACGGTATATGTCCCCGCGATTGGATAGCTATGGGTTGTCTTTTTACCTTCGCCGTTGCTTCCATCGCCGAAGTCCCATTTCCATGAAATTATGTATCCATCGGGATCATAACTCAGTGAGCCGTTAAATATTATTTCTGAATTCATAAATCCTTGATATGGTTCACCAGCTGAAGCGTCTGCAATTGGCGGTAGGTTTTCCGCAGTACTTTTTCCGTTCGTACTGGTATCTCCACCATTGGTGCTTTTCTTTTTAAAATGAGCAGTGATATTTTTGTCAGCGGTCATATTGATGGTTTCAGGGTTGTTATTACTGTCGAGATCGCCGCTCCAATGGCTAAATGTCCAACCAGGATCATCAGTTGCTGTCAGGTTAACCAACGTTCCATTGGTGTAGGTTTCTTGGTCTGGGTCTTTGGTGACTGTTCCAAGACTGTTAATGTTGATGGTCAGGGTGTATCCAGGTAGGGCTATTACATCAAAATAAGCTATTCTCCCAGAATCTGTAGACCAATGCCAGGAGCCGTCATAAAATATCCCTATTTGAATGTCCCACTCGCCTGCTGGAGCGTCATTATCTAAAACCCACGAACAAGTAACCTGCTTTCCATATACTGGATTAGAACAATACACAACGTTATCACTTGGATCACGGATTCTTAATTTATAATACCTTGAGGCACTATCTGTCCCTTTTCCATAAACAATCTCGCCTTGCAGAAAAGTGGTTTTAGGGGTAACATAATCATTTTCAAAGGTACCTAGACTGTGACAAGCTCTCACCGGTATTGTAAACAGCATTATAGCCGACACAGAAGTCAATATCAAAACTATCGCGATAAAGCTTGCACTTACTGTTCTAGTTATATTATTTCTATTTTTAAATAATATCATTAATATAATAATATATTACTACTTTAAAAAATTTTCGTATATCTGAGCGACAGTGTCAAGATAAATATACTAATTGAACAAGAATTATTTTGATATTTTCGTAATTAATAAAGTTAATAAAGATAATAGCTATTTTCTTATTGTAACTGGGGATTGGGAGCCATGCCAAAAAAATACCGAGTGCTTTTGATTTATCCTCCATCAAAGACTCAATTACATCGCAGTTGTCCGATGGGAATACTTCTCCTTGCCGCAATTTTAGAAAAAGCAGGATATGAGGTACATATTTTAGATGCTAATGCAGCAAGGAATAGACGAGACACAGAAGATATTGCACAGATTGCAACTGAATTGAAACCTGATATTATTGGAATAACACTGCTTACGCCGATGATAAGGGAAGCATATAAACTTGTATCACGATTGAAAGGTATTGGTGCCGAGTTAATTGCTGGGGGACCACATGCAACAATTATGCCAGATGAAGTAATTGCGCATGGTTTTGACGCAGTTGTCATTGGCGAAGGTGAGGCTACTGTTGAAGAATCCATTAAGGCTTTACTGGGTCTGATGCCAAAAGATGATGTTCTAGGATGGGTGTATAAGGATGATCATGGTCAGGCTGTTCATACAAAGCCAAGACCTTTGATTACTAATCTCGATGATCTTCCTTTGCCAGCAAGACATCTTGTTGAACCATCTGATTATGGTAATTCTCATAATCCTGAGCTTCATATGAATATTTTTAGTTCAAGGGGTTGCCCTGCAAAATGTGCATATTGTGCTGGGGGGTTATTCGGAAAGAAATTCAGGTTTCGTTCAGCCCAGAATATTTTACAGGAAATCCAGCATATTTACAGTACATACGGCACTAGACGTTTTCATTTTGTGGATGATTCGATGACTATTGATAAGGATCGTGTTGTTCAGATTTGCGATGGGATAAAACAGAGTAACTTGCCGATTACTTTTAGTTTGATGACTAGAATTGACACGGTAAACGAAGATTTACTCAAAACCCTTGCTAGTGCGGGATGCATTCGAATTGATTATGGTGTTGAAAGTGGTTATCCTGAAACATTAAAGAGGTGCCATAAGCCACATACAGTTGAGATGGTGAAAAGGCTTATACCTTTGACTGCAAAATTTGGAATCAAAACTTATGTATTTTTCATTCTTGGGTTTCCCTGGGAAGATCTTGAAGCTACTCAGGCAACATTAAACCTTATGAAAGAACTTTCGCCTTATGTGGAGCGTTTTCATCAGGCTATAGCTTCCATATTGATTCCTTTTCCAGGTACGGAAATCTACGAAAAATACAAGAAAGAGTTTGATTTTGAAAATTGGTGGTTAAGTGATGATCAAGCCTATGATGCCCCTGGAATAAAGAGTCATTCTTTTTTTGAATCAGAAGTTTTTTGGGCGGGTGATGTACTTAAGGCAAATTTTTTTCATTATGATGATGATATGAAGCAAAAAATATATGAGATATTTAAGTTTATGTACATTTATAACCTTAAAAGGCATAATATTTTCATGAAATACATGTTTAGAATGTCAATTGAATTTTCACAGAAAATTTATTGGATTTCTCCGGGAATGGAAAGTATTCTTTTTACTCCGATTGTATACTTTCTACAACAATGCAGAGGCTGGAATAACGGATTTAATGTATGAATTTGTCTATTTTTCTAATTTTCAAAAGCATTATAATTGTGCACCTGTGTTAAGTGTACTGTTACAAAGCATCAATTTTTTCTCTTGTCTTTGAGATAAGAAAGTTGTCTATCTTTCTTTCAATATCTATTTCATCAGATTCATAAATCATGCTTTCTTTTTCAATATCAAACTTGTTTAGTTTCTTTTTTCTGTCTGATAAGTGTAGCGTATCAATCTTTGATCTAAAATCTAAATCTTTTAACGTTTCACTGTCTCTCGTTTCAGCAGGAAGTTTATCGTGCTCTAATTCCGTTCTAACAAGTTTATCAATCTTTTCTCTAGTATACGCCTTATTAAATTCATCAAAAGATTTCTTTTCTTCAGAGTTTGATTTACTATTAAAATCAATATATCTTCCAGCTCTAAGGTATTCCTCCTGTAATTCATAAGAGTACTCGTTTGTCTTTATAATCGGTGCTTGTTTGAAATCAACACTTCTCGCCCTCGTCTTTTCTATTTTTTCAATTTTGGCATCGATCCTATTGATCCTATTACTCGTATCCCATATTTTCCAATGTGAAAACATATGAATGTAGCGAGCATGGGATGATACAAATGATTTAATATCATCTCTAAAAAAGACTGCTAAAGAAGCAAGCATAACCATTGCAAATCCAATAAGTATATTACCTAAATCAAACGGTAGTGCACCCTGATCTTTTCCTGATTGCTTTTCTTCAAATTCAGAAGCAACAGTAACAATTATGCTTTTACTGTGAGTATTACCGTTATTATCCATAACAACAAGTGTAACGATATACTTCCCAGGGTTCTCATAGACATGAGAAGGAGTTATCCCACTACCATTCTCTCCGTCACCAAAATCCCAAAGATATGAAATAATCACACCATCTTCGTCAAAGCTACCTGACGCATCAAAAACTATAGTTTGATTTGTTGATGCGTTACTGGGCACCGAAAAATCAGCAACAGGTGGTTCCCCCTCAAAATCAAACTGTAACGCCATAACATTGATAGGCAAAGACCAACTGCTATTTAACCCGTTTTCGTCCTGAGCGATTGCCCTGACCTCAAATGTCGAAATAAAAGTCCAAGAATGAGACATTGATACCGACGTGTTAGATGCTACAAATTCACTCCAATCACTATAGTTACCATCGCCCCAATCAAATCTATATCGTATTTGATCGCCGTCAACATCAACTGCTGAACTTGTATATGCATATTCTACACCTATTTCAACGAACGTAGGGCCATATGGTTTTGCTGGTGCGTCTGGCGGATTACCCTCCTCAGAAGAAGGAATTATAGGAGAAAATATAATTCCATCAGACACATCAATAAAGATATATCCTGCTTCGTCGGTAACACCAACATAATCAATATCAAACGAAGAGGTATCTGAGGTTTCTTTAGCAGTAAACGAAATGGTTACAAATGTACCAGGATCAGAAACATTCCCTAACCCTATAATCAAATTGTAGACATCAACAATGGTACCTGCATTGTTATCAATGGTACCATAGTTGAAAAAAGTGGAATAGCCATCAAAGATATCTCCCTCAGTTACTAAGTTAGCTTGAAAAAGCGAAGAATCAAACGACAATCTGAACTCAAAGGCCTTTACCGGCTGGCCAGGTATACAGGAAACATTAACGTTGAAGGTATCTCCAGCTGAAACATTCTGACTCGACGGATCAACACTAACAGTAGTATCACCCTCATCAGCAACTGCACTTATTGTCCCAAGAAGAATCAATATTACTATAGTGAAAATTACTTTTCTGCTTAACTGTATTTTATTAATTATGGATCCATCCCTCTTTCAATTTCTTCTGTATTACCAAATTAGGTGTGCTATTATACAAATCTACTTTATCATACTGTCAACAAAATATCATAGATTGCATCTTTATTCTGGCGTTCCATCGCCTCACAAATGTCATCTCTAATAATATATAAATATGTTTCCAAAAATACTATAACATTGTATAATATTAGACAAAAAATATTAGACAAAAACAAGGGAAAGAAAAGAAATAAAAAAAGCCTATAGTATAACTCTAGTAAATTAAAAGAAGAAAAGAAGAAAGATTTCGTTTGTCACTGGAGGTTTAACAATTTGTTGAGAGCGGGAAACAAGAAAAGTATTCTTTCTAACAGTGGAAACCGCTTGATAAGTTTCTGTAGGAACCAAAGAAATAACGAGTTGGTTGATTGTTTGTTTTTCGGCATAGTTACCTCCAGTGTTCCCCAGTCGCTTTCCAAACCCTTGGTATCTTTAGCTTTGGCTTTGATGGTGTAGGCTCCTTTTTCATCCCAAGTATGATTCACCGTTATTACCTCGCCAGACTCATATGGCCCAATCCATTCTTCTGTTTGGCCATCACCCCATTCAATGTAATAATATACATCATCGCCATCAGGATCTGTTGAGGAGAAGGTATAGGAATAAGAAGTGCCTGCTTTTCCTTGTGTTGAACCCTGTATTTGCGGAATCTCAGGCCGGTCGCCTAGTACTATTTCGAAGGTATTGTCCTCGGAAACATTAGAATTGCTACTTGTATCATTTGCCCAAATGTGAAATGTATGAACGCCTCCCTGATCATATATCCTGTTATAATAATACGTGTCACCCGTTTTGTTTTGTGTAATAGAAAAATTCTCTATGCTA
Source organism: Thermoplasmatota archaeon (assembly GCA_030601705.1). Lineage (GTDB taxonomy): Archaea > Thermoplasmatota > E2 > DHVEG-1 > DHVEG-1 > JAGLML01. The sequence goes on along the minus strand of JAUWBM010000023.1, from coordinate 4,063 downwards.
GTATCCGGATAAAGAATGTAAAGATAAACTTCAGAAACATTAATATTATCAGTTACAACGGCTGAAATATTGACATATCCACCTGCCATTTGTACCGATGGATCTGTATTTACATTTTCAATTTCTGGTTTGTCATTATCAAGAATTGTTACATTCTTAACATCTGAACAATTTCCATTGTAAGAAGTATCCTCGGCATAAAAATAATAATGGAGTAAATCAAGTGAATTACTAATAATTATGTTCGCTTCCCAATAATCACCAGATGTATTATTCATATCGGTATTTTTAATAGGTCCATCCCCAAACCAGTACCCAGCCACTACTTCGTAAACCCCTACGTTATCTGTGACGGTGGCATTAAATGTAAACATATCGCCAGTATAACCAATGCTTGGTGTATTATCTAATATTTCAGGTGGCGTGGTATCTTGTATCGTGAAAGTATATGCCGCAGAAGTATTGGTATTGCCGAGGGAATCATTGGCCCAGATGTGATACGTATGGATTCCAAGTTGCTGATACGTTTTGTTGCAATAATAGGTGTCACCTGTTTTGTTTTGTGTTATGGAGAAGTTCTCAATGCTGTTGTCTGGATACTCAATATACAGATAGACTTCATCCACCTCGACATTATCAATGACAGAAGCTGAAATGTTGACGTATCCGCCAACTTCTTGAGGATCAGGATTGGCATCAACATTGGTTATCTCTGGAGGAGTCACCTCCCCTTCTTCACTGCCAATACCATAGAATGTATTTGGATCGTTTTGATTATTGTATGAAGTGCTAATCCAACTGCTATCTCTGGCTACATTAGAAATACGGACCTCGTCTATTGTGCCATTGAAACGACAACAATTCCAGTATTTAGTATAACCGATATTTACTGTACCTGTATTCGTACTTATATCTGAATAGCTTAATGGCGTACTATCCAAAGCACCGTCGACAAAAACATATATATGACTCCCGTTGTAAACACCTACAAGGTGATGCCAGTCAGAATCTGTTATGACTGTATTAGCATTTATGTTGAAGCCCGTCTGTCCATTAAACTTAAAATCAAGTTTATTCTTTGTAGTATAGCCAAACCACCATTCCGAAGTACCACTTTTATCTTTAGCAGCTATTGATCTCCACACACCAAAGATATCCGCTTTAGCCCATACCTCTACCGAAATTGCATTTGATTGATGTAAACTGTCATCATCCGGAACTTCAACATAATCATTACTTCCATCAAACTCATCAGCACCATCAACCTTACCAACAGCATTTTGATTTACTCCATTTTGAGGAGTACCGTCATTACCAAAAACTGTACTATCATAATGCGTACCGGTTGTCTCATTCAAATGCTGCACCAGTTTATAGCTTGAATCCCAGACGCCCTCAATATTTTCCTGACTGCTACAATCACTGTTATTATAGTATATCCAAATCTTCGTGTCAACACTACTGCTGAGACTAGTAACATTAACCCAAGCGACCAACTCACCAGTACTGCCATTGAATAACTCAATTTCGTGATTAAGCTTGTTTCCAGAGTAATTGGTAAACACGATATCACTGCCATTATTCTGCGCCTTACTTGCAAGATCATCATCAGAAGGAAGACTAATAAGCACTGGGAAATTGCTGAGGTCATCGTCGACCTTGGTATGGTTAATTGTTATGTTTTTTCGATACGACCAACTATCATTCCACCAGTTTCCAGTTTCTAAAGGCAAAAGTTTTGTTGCCTCCTCTGCATTTAACTTACTGTCAAGATTATCTACAAATTCTTGACTATCGTCCTTTGTATGCTCTTTTTGTACGGACGATACACTAAAATTATTGCCCAACTGCGAATTCACAGATGGTATAAACGCAACAAAAACAAGAACCAATGCTATTCCAATAATAACCGTCTTCTTAATTATATCTTTGTTCATATTATATGACCAGAATAAATTATAATTTATAAATATTTAAATGTTTGGTATGAAATAAAAACATCTGTTACAATAATCCTACTTGCAGAAGAGGATATTGTAAAAGGGGTCAGAAAGGGAGGAAAACAATTGGAATCAAAATTGTTTTCAAAAAGGATTGACCCCTTTAATGTATATTATAATTATTTTGATTAATAAAGGTAACCTTTAGTTTTCACTCCGATATGAAAAATTCCTTAATCTGATCAAGATTCGGGTTAGTGAAATTGTTTTTTTCAACTACGAAAACCACTTCTTGTACTGATACCTCAGCCATAAAACCTTTTAACAAAAGGGCGAAAACTTCTATAACTTTCTTCACCATTCTGATATCTTTTGCGGTTACATTAATGAACCAGTCATATGAACCATGAATATAGAAACTGGATTCAATATTTATCCCTAACTTTGACGATACTTGTTGAACTTTTCTAGAAGTAATAATATTTAACTGCATCTTCGACATAGGTTTATTTGTTCTTTTAATTAGTATAAGATACCGTTTTAAACCCAGTTTTTCCTCGTCAACCACTGCATGGTATCCCCAGACTGTTTTGTTTTTTTCAAGTCTTTTTTTGATTCTCCATAATTTTTGTCTGGAGAAACCACATTTTTTCGCTATATTTTCGATGTTATCCGCAGAATTTTCCTGAAGTACTTTAAGGAGCTTCTTTTCATCTTCATTGATTTGTTTTTTACTGCTTTTTGGCATATTAATTCATCCATTCCTCCTTAGTATATTCCAGTATTGTTCTTAAATGTTACCCAGATTTTCTCAATATTTGATACTTTTGTAACGTGACATTTAAGAAAAACCCAATTTAGGTAGATAACATCTATTACAAATGTTCTATTTAAGGATAACATTTATATATCCCCGCTAGATATATGTTAAATTGTAATGGGGGAACAATATTTTTAGGAAATCTTTTTGCATTCCTTACCTCCCTCCTTTCCCTCATTTTCATTTCTACAATCTAATGGTTTGGTTTTTGTGGGGAGGATAGAAAGGGATTGAAAAACAGCGTTCCTAAGCAATATGGTTCAGGTTTATTGTGTGGACCACACTTATTGAAAAAGAGAATACCTGCAAATAGTTAAAGCCCTTTTGAACTACTCTTCTTTAATACATTATCGATTCTTTTCCTTAAATCGTCTATGTCAAAAGGTTTTTCTATATAATCTGTAGCTAAAAAACTTCCCAACTTCACAGAAATATCATCTGTTTTTGCTGTAAGAAAAATCACAGGAATGTTTTTCCATAACAGATTTTCCCGTATAGCATCAAAGGTTTTCCAGCCATTCATCTCAGGCATCATTATATCCAACAAGATAAGATCGGGAATTTTCTTGTTTTTCAACAGTTCAACGCATTCCATACCACTATTAGCGCCAATTACTTCGTACTCACCACTAAACTCAAAAAATTGTTTTATAGTATATACTTGATCTGGTTCATCATCCACAATCATTATCTTTTTCTTCATCGATTTTCTCTTCTATATATCATATTATTAGTCTTAAGTGTTTCCTCGATTTCTCAATATTTGATACTTTTGTAACATGACATTTAAGAAAAACCCAATTTAGGTAGATAACATCTATTACAAATGTTCTAATTTAAGGATAACATTTATATACCATTTAAATATATATTAAGTATAATGGGGGAATAATATTTTTAGGAGATCTTTTTGCATTCCTTACCTCCCCTCCTTTCCCTCATTTTCATTTCTACAATCTAATGGTTTGGTTTTTGTGGGGAGGATAGAAAGGTGTTTAGAAAAATGGCGTTTTAAGAGATTAAATTTTGAAGAACGTAGACGTTTAATGAAAACTGATTTTACCTTTCTTCCAATATTTTTTCCATCTCGTTGATAAGACTAGCAACACGTATACCTTTATCTGAGAGGCTGTAATATTTTGCTTTTCTGCCCTCTGTTCCTCTTTCATTGATTAGATTATGTTTTAGGAGTAATTCTAATGCTCTTTTTGCCGTTGAATTATTACTTATTTCTACAAGCGCCTTGTTATTATAGAGCTTTCCATACAATATTTCTCCGTTTCTTTGCAAAACCAACATTATT
>JAUWBM010000121.1 GCA_030601705.1 Thermoplasmatota archaeon | reverse complement strand
TTTATAGGGCAGGGCCTAAGTGACCTGCCGCACGCGACAGAAAAATGATATGTAAAAAAACTAAAAAAAGCTAGACGGCTTCTTCATCTGCGGGTCTTCCGCTATGCTACAGACCACGCAGTATTACCAGCCGGAATGGATAATAAAAAAATAATCTATCTTTTGAACACTGTAATTATTGGGAAAATTGAGGTTGAAGTTGAGGCGTCAGATAATCTTTCAGGTATCAACCATGTGAGTTTTTACGTTGATGGTGATTTAATGAGCAATGTTGCGACATTACCATATTTTTGGTTGTGGAGTGAGAGATCATTTAGTTGGCATACTTTAAAAGTAGTTGCGTTTGATGGTGCAGGGAATTTTGCAAGTGATGAGATTACCTTATTAAAAATCTTATAAAAGTATACATTTCTCTATGTTGTGTTTTGAAAACTAATCGTTACGTTTATCGTTGAGAGAGTATCTCTCTTATTGGGATGTATGCAAGCAATAAACCGATATATGCCAAAACCAAGAGGCCTGGCCACCATGAGGCAGTTTCCATAAGTGCAAGGTTGATTCCTAAAACAACGAGTACTGCGACAACTACTCCCATTAATGCCTCTCCTGCTACAAGCCCTGCTGTGAACAAGAGCCCTGTTCTCATTGCCTTTTCGTTTGGTTTTACGTCAGTTTGTTTAATTGCTAGTTCCCAATCACTGATTTCCTCTTCTTCTGCGCTTCCATATTTTTTCTTTAGAAAGCTATCAGTAAGATATCTGATACTTCCCCCTGCAAAGATCGGTACAGACAGGGTAAACGGGAGATAGAGTCCAATGGCTACTGGAAGTACGGGTAGGTTGATTAGGATAAGAACAAATGCCAAGACCGCTCCTACAATAACATAAGGCCACAGCATTTCTCCTCCTAAAATGCCCTGCACTATTCCTTTCATAAGAAATGCCTGTGGTGCTGGTAGGCTTTGGCTGCCAATGGTAAACGCCTCATGTAAAACGCCGATAATAATTCCTATTACTCCCGAGATTGCGACAACTCCAAAAATCATCGAAATCTGCAGTTTTTTGGGCGTCGCTCCAATCATTTGGCCAGAAGCCATCGTTTGCAAAAGGTCCCCGGAAATTGATCCTCCGATGCAAATAACAGCTGAAATAAAGATAACAACAGCCATTCCTTCAAGTCCTGTTGCTCCAAATCCAAGCATTATTAAACTGACTATGAGAAGTACTGTTACAGTGACACCAGAAATGGGACAATTTGAAGAGCCTACAAGACCTGTTAAATAACCGGCGAGGGCACTTGCTATAAATGCTAAAAATACTGTCAACACTGCCATGATAATAGATATTCCTAGCAGCCCTGACAACCATTGATATAAAACAAAAATCGGGATGATCATTAGTCCTATTGATATGAATATAAGTTTGTAACTTAAGTCCTGCTCGGTTCTTTTTTTGGTTTTTACTGCTCCTGCTTTTATGCCAAGTACTGCTTCTTTTACGCTGTCTACAAGGTTGTTTCTTATAGAATATACTGCCCAAAGTCCTCCAACAAGCATTGCTCCTACTCCGATATATCGTACTTGTTCTCCCCATATAATGTAGAATCCTCCTATAAGTGGTCCAAGGTCAGTGTATTCTCCTACGGGGATTGGTAGTCCACTGGCCAAAATAAGTAATGGCGCTATGATGACCCAGCCTATTAGTCCTCCCACAAAAACATAGGATGATATTCTAGGGCCTATAATCCACCCCACCCCTAAAAGAGCTGGAGAGGTCGCTGTTCCACCATAAAACCATCCTTCATGCTCTTTTCCAACGATAGCGTACTTGCCTATGCTTACCATTCCATCGATCGTGCCTCTAAAGATATTGAGTGAGATTTGTCCGAATTTGAACAGTGCTGCTATTATTGCTCCGATTGCAAGCCATATGCTACTTATTCCTCCTTTTTTATCTGATTCGTCTCCTCCCACGGTTGTTGTTAATACCGCTGCAACTGCTATTCCTTCTGGAAAGGGAAGGTCTGTTTTCACTACCAGTGCTCTTCTTAGGGGTACCATCCATAATACGCCGAGAAGTCCCCCCATTAGAGAGATAAATGTTGTTTGTAAGTAGTTTATTTCAGTCCATACATCTAAAAGAATTAAAGCCGGGATTGTAAATATCACACCAGCTGCAACGCATTCTCCTGCAGATGCACCCATTGTCGCAATATTTACTTCCAGAATTGTTGGTTTAAACGGCTTCATCAGCGCCAAGGCCAGTACTGCTCCGGGTATTATTGCTGAAACAGTCATTCCTGCATATAGTCCAAGATATGCATTAGCTGCTCCCAGTACAACTGCGAGAAATACTCCTACCAGTATTGCCTTTATTGTAAGTTCTGGAATTGTTTTGTCTGCAGGGATAAAGGATTTGAAATCTTCTCGTGACATTTTATTACAGCTTATATATAAATATAACAATCTCAGTATTAAAATTTAATTGAAAAAATTTGATTTTATCTTCTATGATAATTCTGGGTCATGATCAAGATAACCATGGCTCTCGTGCTGTTTTTTTTTCAGCAGATTTTGGGGTTATATGGTTTCTTAGTAGCCAACATCTTATAGATTATGTCTACCATAGTGGAAGCTGCTGCTACTTTTGCAATGCTAACATTATTTTTCTGTCGTTTTTTCATCCGGTAATACCGCCCTAGTTTCGTATCGGTTTTACCAGCTTTCTTTGTCTTTTTATTTTATTTTTTATCCAAAAGTAACCATTTCCAAAGAGGAATTAGAGTTACATCTTCTTTTTTTTCTTCAACATTTTTTGTAAGTACGATCAATTCATCAATGCTTGATTTAAACTCTTTTTCAAACTCTTTAAGGCCTTTTATCTCTCTTTCATCTACAGCATCACTGTAACATACATTTATGGCTGTTAGTTTATTGTTTTTCTCTTTTATGATAAAATCAACTTCTTTTGTGTTTTTCCAGTAGTAACTTTCGCATCTTCTTCTTTTCAGTTCAATAAATACTAAATTTTCTGCAAGTCTTCCTTCATCTTCAGAGAATCTAAGTGAAACTGCATTTCTTAACCCCGTATCTATGCAATATGCCTTACTTGGATTAACTTGTTGGACTTTTAATGAATAGCTAAAAATTGGCATGAGATGAATTAAATTTATATCTTCCAGATGAGACAGGTATTCGAGTATCGTCTCTTTACTCACTTTTGTTTCTTGCTTTGTTGTTTTATAATATGAATTTATACTGAAAATAGATGAAATATTTGTTATCAAATATTTACTAAGCATTTTTAAAAGTCTTATGTTTCTTATAGAGAATCTTTCCACTAGATCTCTATAAATAAACATTTCAAAATAGTTTGACAGTATATCTTGTTTCAGTGTTTCTGAGGATACTACTTCCGGATAACCTCCGAAATTTAGATATTCTTTAAAGAGATTTTTTATCTTGAATCTTGAAGTAGAATAGGCGAAATCTTTCTCTAATTTGACATTTTTGAATGTAAGAAACTCTTTGAAACTGAGGGGGTAAAGATAGAATGTTAGAGTTCTTCCTCTTAGACTTGTTGCTATTTCCTTACTCAAAAGCTTTGAACTTGAACCTGTAATGTATATCTTTGCTTTTTCTTTATCTGCGATTCTTCTGACGAATGTTTCCCAGTTGGAGACATTTTGGATTTCATCAAAAAAGAAATATTTCTGCTTATTTTTGTTATCGGGATATAGTTCATAATATGCTTCTATCAGATCATTGAGTTCATCAATTTTTAGTGGCAGAAGCCGATCGTCTTCGAAATTAATGTATAGTATACTATCTTTTTCCACTCCTTTATTTAAAAGCGTATTGATAATTTGATAGAAATAGAATGTTTTTCCCACCCGTCTTGATCCAACTAGACTTATTATCTTATTCGTCTTAGGTAGCTCTAGTACCCTTGGTATTATATCGGGTAGTTTAAATTCATGGAACTCTTTTATTATGTATTTGAATACAGATACGCGATTCATGGTATTATGTATAAGACTACTTATTTATAAATCTATCCTTTTATAAGAGACCAATAGTATGTTTATTTTTGGATATTAAAAAAATATTTACAGGGTGAAATGAAATGTTGGGTCTCCAATAATTATCGTATTATCTACATATGTGTCTCCGATCATAGACTCTGCAAGGGTTTTTCCTTCTAATAAATCTGGCAAGGCATTTTCAATAAAACTTACTTCGTAGGAGAATCCGTTTTGGGAGAGAAGACCCAAAGCCATAACTTTTACGTTCTTACTAGTGAATATTTTTGATCCGTACCATGTACCGTTTATGCTTGGGTCAAGGGTGTTGGAATCAGGTTGGTTTGACCACCAGCCGTTCACATAGCATCCGTCTGCTCCAAAGAATGGTGTGTCTAACTTATCAACGTTATCTGCAGAGAACCATCCTGTTTTACTACTGTTAATATCTGTTCCAGAGGGGTTAGAATGGCCGTGGATAAAATACAATGAGTATGCCTTATTTAATGACGTTTTTACTTCTGAATCTGAAGGATCTTCAAAATAGTATAAATTTCCATAACCACTTAAACTTTGGTAAATATCCTTTGAATTTTTATTGATATCAGAGCTTTCAAAAACTAATATGTCTTTTGGGTAATTGTTTTTTTGTGTGCTGAATTTGTTGAAAGCGTAGGTTATTTGTGATTTCTTTGTCGGGTAATCTAGAGCATGGGTTGGATACAGAAGTGATACGCATATGTCAGTTGTATAAGGTTTGGAAACAATACCTTGTTTTGAAATTTCATAGGTTGTTTCTCCACCAACTGTGGACCATGGTATTGTACTTGGTTTTTCCATGTAGCCAGAATCCCCTGCTAGTGCAGTATCGATATCTTCTCCAACCATTATGCTGGCTTTGATGTGATATAAGGAGTAGTATAATTCGATTGTTTGATCTATTTCTTTGTAGCTATTATTTTCTTGGTGAATCAATATTAGTTTGGTGTTCCATCCAAGATCTTCTTTTACTGAACTTACATAGGAATTGATTGTAGTTGTTATCTCCGCATCATCTGCATACTGAGGTGAGATGAAAATCAACATATCTATGCGTTCTTGCATGTTTGTGGATATAAGTATCGTATTGTTATGGGATGCTACATCTTGTGTATGGGCCGATAATATTGGGACTCCTATGAATAAAACGAGTAGACCAAGCACGGTTGCTGGTATATACATCCTTTTTTCCATCCCTTATCACACCCAATCTGATGTTATACTCTTTCATATGTTATATTTAAGTTTATAGTGTTATACTCTGTTAATTATTATATATAAAGATATGGTGCAAAAATGCCAAAATGAGAAAGAGATTTGGATTACTGTAGCCCTAGTATGTATAATATGTGGTACTATCCTAAATTAGGATAGTTTATATAATCTAAAGTATATATCCCTCTTGGTGAACAATTATGTCTCGTCCAAGAGGAGATATCAAAGCAGTATGTCAGAACCCTAAATGTCGTTATTATCGTAAGGAAACTGGTAAGGACATCATTAAAAGTGGAAAATATCGTACTGGTCATCAACGGTACTATTGTCATCATTGCCATACCTATTTCATGGAGACAAAAGGAACACCTCTCTTTAGAAAGCACTTATCAGAAAGTGAGATAATCACTATTTGTAAGCATCTTGTTGAGAAGAATGGTATACGAAGTATAGAACGCATTACAGGCCATCATAGGGATACCATAGGACGTTTGCTTGAGGATATGGCTGAGCATGCCGAGCAGATGAATGAATATCTTATCAGTAATCTTGGTCTTACTCCTTTTGAATGTGATGAATTATGGAGCGTTGTTAAAAAAAACAGAAAAAGGTTAAGTTTAACAGCTCAACTTGGTTTGAAGAAGGTGACGCGTGGATCTACACCTGTATAAAACGATACTCATATTTCTTTGCTGCATTCTCTGTTGGAAAGTGGACACAAGAAACCTGTAAGAGAATGATAGATGATCTTTTTGAACGAACAGAGCTGCCATCTCCAGATAACAAAATTGAGATATTTACTGATGGAAACGATGACTATACCTATGTCCTACCTGAATACTATCCTGATACCTGTATCAACTATGGTCAACTGGTGAAGATAAGAGAACAAGGGAGAGTTGTTGACAAGGAAAGAAGAGTTATATATGGCACTCCAAATACAGATGAAATAGAGACAACAGATGTAGAAAACTTCAATGGGATCCTCAGAGAACGAATCAGCAGACTAGTCAGGAAAACAAAATGCTACTCAAAACAAAGAAGGAGACTTGAATGTGCACTACATTTATTTCAATTCTATTGGAATTTCATGAATGAATTTCAAAGAGGTTGGACGCCGGCAATGCTTGAAGGAATAGACAGTAAGAAGTGGAGTTGGCATGACTTTTTTTATTCCCAAATTAACTATCCTTAATTAGGACATCACCGATTGTATAAGTTCCTTTTTCATCCCAAAGTAGAACTATATGGTTTTAAGGGGGTATTTTTTCATTTTGACATTTTGACATGATAATTATATATAGCATTAGTAACAAAGTATAACATATGAGTGGGAGACAAAACAGTTTACAGGGTAAAAAAGGAGACGATCCAGAATGGGTAAAAGAAATATTATCCCACCTAATTACTAGTAAGGAACAGGAAATAACAGATAAATACAAAAAGCTATTCCGAGGCTTATATTTTGATTATCTAAGAGACGGGCTAAAACCGAAAGATGTAATAGAAAAAGCAAAAAATATCGTATTGAGTTTTAAAATTCAAAATTACAGATGACCTAAGCTCCCGCACAAAAACGTAATGTTTATAATGCTACTAACATTACAAAAAATTTGCAGCAACTGGTAAAAGGTGTACATCTTGAGAAAACTGATCTTTCCCGATAAGAGATAACATAAAAGAAATTATAGAAGGGATGGGACATAAAAAATAGAAGAGAGGATAAAGCAATATCTGAGATTATGGGAACCCTTTTGTTATTATTGATAGCTTTAGCGGCTTTATCCCTCGCGTATATGTATGTTTTATCCTATCCATTACCCAACCCTGCTCCATATATAGAAATTGTTGGGACTTTGGAAAGGGACAATATAGTACTAACACATCGAGGGGGAGAAGAATTGAGTTTGGATACAACATTCGTGGTGGACATAGGAGGTATTACGGAGAACACAATACTCGAAAATTGTTTAGATAATG
>JAUWBM010000010.1 GCA_030601705.1 Thermoplasmatota archaeon | reverse complement strand
TTTTCTATCAATAAAACCGGTCACATTTACATTGGTACCAACATATTTATCAGGATTCTCTGCAAGCTGCCATAGTGGAAAAGTGACATTGGTCCACTTTTGTAAGATTTTTACAAATCGTTCGTTATTTACTACTATTTCCCATTCATCCTTATATTTTTGTACTGTCCCAGTTGCTTGAATTCTATCTCCATATTCTACAGACGTTTCTCCTTCAACAAATACGATAGTTTTAGAAATATTTTCACTATCTAGATTTTTTATCTCAATTATTTGTCCACCATATGTTGTGATTCGGTGCTCGGTTACAATGCCCTCTACTATTACTTGTTTTCCTTCATACTCGGGGATTTCATGCAACTCTATCATAATTGGTTGGGAAAGAGTAGACAAAAAATAAAGAAAGAGGGTGCATGCAACAGAAAGGATAATTGCAAAGTATTTTAATTCCGTTTTTATCACCTATTTGATTTATTTTCCATATTTATAAAGTATATTTTTAAAATATAATATTCAAAATATAGATAATGTTTATTTAACTATTGTTTTTTATATAATCAAACTTGTAGAAAAATTTATAATGCGCTTATTCTTCTGCCAAACCTAACTAATATCGACGGGAGCATAAAGATGCAACAAAATATTCTTCTAAAAGTCTCTGAAGCTTTTCAACAAGATGTTGGTTATGGCAGAGCCCGTATTGACCATCAAACACGTATTGATCTCGACTTATCTATTGGAGATGTTATAGAAATCGAAGGTGCAAAAACAACTGCGGCTTCGGTTTGGAGGGCACACCCGTCAGATGAAGGTAAAAAAACAATTCGCATTGATAATCTGACGAGGAAAAATGCTGGAACGAGTTTGGGAGATCGTGTAAAAATAAGGCGAGCAGAGGTAAAAGAGGCAAGAGAGATTGTTTTAGCACCTCTAATGCCGGAAGGACAACGGATTGAATTTGGAATGGGCATAGACGCATTAATTAGAAAGAATCTATTGAGACGCCCTATAACTAAAGGCGATGAAATTACTATACCGGGTATCGCTTTCTTTGGAAATGCACTTCCTTTTGTAATCATTGATGCCGATCCTCATGGAATTGTTTCAATAAACGAAATGACTGCGCTTCGTGTTAAAGAAGAAGCGGCAAAAATCACAGAAGAAGGGCCAAGGGTTAGCTATGAGGATATTGGCGGTCTTCATAATGAACTGGAAAAAGTTAAGGAGATGATTCAACTTCCACTAAAACATCCAGAGCTTTTTAATCGGCTTGGCATTGATCCGCCGAAAGGGGTTTTGCTTCATGGGCCACCTGGAACGGGTAAAACGCTTATCGCAAAAGCTGTTGCCAATGAATCAGGTGCGAACTTCTACACAATCAATGGTCCTGAAATCATGAGTAAGTTTTACGGCCAAAGTGAAGAGAACTTAAGGAAGATATTTGAAGAAGCGGAAAAAAACGCCCCATCCATCATATTTTTAGATGAGATCGATGCAATAGCCCCAAAAAGAAGCGAAGTACATGGTGAAGTCGAACGCCGTGTTGTCTCTCAGCTTCTAACACTCATGGATGGGTTGAAAGGAAGAGGAAAAGTGATAGTCATAGGCGCTACAAACATTCCAGATACACTAGATCCTGCATTACGGAGACCGGGAAGATTTGACAGAGAGATCAGGATAGATGTTCCCGATAGCGCAGGACGGAGAGAGATCCTTCAAATTCATACAAGAGGCATGCCCATTAATCTAAATTTAGATGAATTCTACGCTGGAGAAAAAGTAGAAGGGAAAAAAATTGAAAGCATAATTATTCAAGGAACCAAAAAAATCCATGTATCTGATCTTTTAAAAAACATATCTACTTCTAAAAATTCTAAAAATAAAAATAAAAAAGTTTTGATTGGAGATTATTTGACTGTTACATTTAAAAACTTTAAGGGTGAGGCGCCTGCTCCTTTTTTAGAAAAGTTTGTAAAAATTCTTACTGATGAAATAACCAACTTATTGCCATATGAAATAGAGGGTTCTGAACTTAATTTACGGACGGAACAACAGATTAATGACAAACTTAATTCAATAAAAGAAAAACCGGAAGAGTTTGCAAAAAAGATTGCTAAAGAAATCTTTCTGGAAAAAATGGCCGATATAACCTATGGTTTTGTTGGTGCTGATCTCGCAGCACTTTCGAGGGAGGCAGCAATGAATGCACTTAGAAGGTACTTGCCAGAGATAGAATTAGAAGATCAAATTCCTGTTGAGCTCATGGAAAAAATGGAAGTCACAATGGCAGATTTTAAAAATGCACACCGTGGAATTGAGCCTTCGGCCCTTAGGGAATTCTTCATCGAAATTCCAAAAGTAACTTGGGAGGATATTGGTGGGTTAGAGGAAGTAAAACAGAACCTTAGAGAATCGGTAGAATGGCCCCTCACGCAGCCCGAAGTTTTTAAACGCATGGGAATAAAAGCACCTAGAGGGATTTTGTTGTATGGGCCTCCCGGAACTGGGAAAACATTACTTGCAAAAGCTATTGCAAATGAATCAAAGGCAAACTTTATCTCAATAAAAGGACCTGAAGTTCTCAGCAAGTGGGTAGGAGAAAGTGAGAAAGCGGTTCGTGAGTTATTCAAAAAGGCACGTCAAGTGGCACCGACTATAGTGCTTCTTGACGAAATTGACTCTATTGCTCCGAGAAGGGGTGCATATTCTGGCTCCCATGTTACCGAAAGTGTTGTAAACCAACTTTTAACAAGCATTGATGGTCTTGAAAGCATGGAAGGCGTGGTCGTCATCGGGGCAACCAACAAACCCGATATGTTAGATCCTGCGTTGCTAAGACCGGGAAGATTTGATAGATTATTGTTAACTCCTGCACCTGACAAAAAATCTCGAATCGCCATCTTTGGAATACACACAAAGAGAATGCCCCTTGCAAGTGATATATCCTTAGAAAAATTGGCTGAAGAGACCGAAGGTTATTCCGGTGCAGATATTGAAGGACTTTGTAGGGAGGCAGCAATGTTGGCGTTGCGAGAGAATATCAAATCAAGCGAAGTTAACAAAAGTCATTTTGAAAGGGCGAAGAAGAATATCCCTGCAAGTATTACAAAAGATTTAATCAACTATTATAAAAAATTAAAGGAAAGCCGCTCTAGCGATATAGTAAAAGAGTACAAAAGAGACACCGACGTTGCATAGCCAAAAAGGATAAAAAAGACAGAGACATACAATATAAGTAAGTTTATAATAAAAAGGAGGGATAAATTAATGAAAGTTCTTGAAAGTGAGCTTAGAGGAAAAACGGTAATGAGTGAGGAAGGGTTGTATCTCGGCATTCTAAGAAATTCGTTAGTTGATGAAAAAACAGGATCGTTATTAGGTATTCTTATAGAACCTTCCGAAGACATAGATCCAAGATTGTATCATTTGGATGATATGGGGCATCTTGTATTTCCCTTTGAAAACATAAAATCAGTAAAAGATGTTGTGATAATTGGAAGTTAAATTTTTGGATGTTGTTATCCAAAACGATATTAATCTTATCACTATAAATAGCATTTTATATAAGATAAGCTATTGAGGAGATTGAAAGAGGGCGGACCCCTCCATTTCGTGTGGAGATATATATTCTAGACATTGTTTGTCCGTATTAATGAAAAGGTTGCAACATTTCCTTATAGTTATTTGATTTGAAGTATTTGAATATTTCGATTTTTAAAATTATAAATATAAAAAAATTTTAAGATTAAAACTCAATTCCCAAAAATCTCCACAGGAAATGATCCCCTGTCCCCCTATCTATTTTCAACAGATATAAACACCTATTAAAATTTTATACAAAACTTTATTATATCGTAATTACTTACCGAAAATGAGGAGGCTCATTTTACGATGGTTGGAGACAATACTAATAAAGATATCTTTGGTCATTTGCTAAAATCCGCATGGTTATTCATCGATCGAGAGGTAATGAGACCAGCATATATACCAGAGATTTTACCCCACAGAGAAAAAGAAATAAATGATCTTGCAGCTGTTTTGGTCCCTGCTTTAAGGGGAGAGACCCCCTCAAACGTATTCATTTATGGTAAAACTGGAACAGGCAAGACAGCAGTTGCAAAATTTGTAGGGAAAGAACTTTTTAAAAAAGGTAAAGCGACTAACAAAAATATTAATTTTATTTATATTAATTGTGAAGTTGTAGATACTCAATATCGTCTTCTTCAAAATATTGCAAATCATTTTATTGATGAGTGGAATGACCACATCCCTTTTACTGGCTGGCCAACTGATGAGGTATATTCAAAAGTAAAATTTATGATGGACAAGGAGAAGTGTGTGACTGTTGTAGTTCTTGATGAGATTGATAAACTCAAGGGCGATGAAGCGTTATATAATTTATCACGTATTAACACTGAGCTTGAAAATGCTAAAGTCTCGGTTATAGGTATTTCAAACGATTTGAAATTTACAGAGTTCTTAGATCCAAGGGTAAAATCAAGCCTTGGTGAAGAAAATATGATTTTTTATCCATACGATGCCGAGCAGCTGCAGGATATATTACATGACCGCGTTGAGATGGCATTAAAGCCTGGCATGCTAGAGGAAGATGTAATTCCATTATGTGCTGCGTTATCCGCTCAAGAACATGGTGATGCAAGGAGAGCCCTAGATCTTCTGAGAGTGTCAGCAGAGGTGGCAGAACGTAGTAACTCTCCAAAGGTTACTAGGCATCATGTAAAAACGGCCCAAAATAAGATTGAAATAGATCGTATAATAGAAGTTGTTCGTACGTTACCTCATCAGTCCAAATTAATAATCTACTCTATACTATTGCTTGATAAACAAAACAAGAAAGCAGGTGCGACCCAGGCAATGACCACGGGCGAAGTATATGAAATATATAAAGAGCTATGTAAAAAGATCCGATACAATTGTTTAACTCAGAGAAGATCTGCTGATTTGATTTCTGAGCTTGATATGCTAGGCATAATTACTGCTCGAGTTATTTCAAAGGGGAGGCATGGACGGACTAGAGAAATTCAGATGTCCTCCTCATCTAAAGATTTGATAAATGTCTTGCAGAAAGATGAAATATTCAAGGAGTTTGCGAATTATAATATAAAAGGGCAAACACGGCTAACTTTATAGGATAAATTATCCGGATGCTACAATAAAGACAAATCACTTGTTATCTGATCAATCAAGCTATTTGGTGCAGGGCCAAGTCCAAGAACTGTTTTGGTTCCTTGAGGTATTTCAGTATGACCTGCATCCTCAATAATATTCGAAACAATCTCAAGACGCTCCGCTCTCTTTTTAAGAGGAAAAAAATCATCTAAACTTTCAACCCTCACAACCACTTTTTTTGCACCCTCACCTTGCCATTTGTTAAACCATTTGGGTTTGTTTTTCTTTGTTAGTAATGTACATGCTACTGCGGCATGAGCTACTTGGGCAGCAAGCTTTCCTGGAGAAAGGTTTAAATCTTTTCTGGTAACAATCACCATTTTATATTCAAAATCCATCTTCCTTTCCTTCAGATGATTCATCTTTTTGTTTTATTTCGCGAAATGATTCTCTTCGCCATTTTTCTCCCATTTCATAGGCTTTATCAAAATCTACCAATCCTTTTACTAAAATGGTTTTTCCATTTTCTTCAACGTGCTTGAGAGGAACGCCAAGGAACTTGCCTTTAGATTTTATTATAATTATATCATCATCTAAGGATACGCTTTCTCCAATTTTTCTTCCAGCGCCGTCCGTTACGAATCTACATAATAAGTTGTTATGCTCCTGGTCAGTTTCATCTTCTACTTTCTTGCTTTTTTTTCGAGTGAAAAAGAATAATCCACCTAAACTTTCAAATGTAATTAATAAAATATCAGCTAATGCAATCATTAGGCCACTGAATCACCGTTTTTGTTATAAATCTTTGGAGGTATTCTGTTGTGCAATGGAAAAATACGATGTAGCAGTTGTTGGCGGAGGGCCGGTTGGTGGTTATGTAGCAAAAAGAATAGCTAGTGAAGGATTTAAAACTGCGCTATTTGAAGAACATAAAAGAATAGGGACGCCTCTAAAATGCGCCGGCTTGATAACGTCGAGAATATTTGATTTTTTAGATTTTTCTAAAACAAAGGTCGTTCAAAACAAAATCTATGGCGCTCATATCTATTCTCCATCTGGAAATGTACTAACAATAGGTGGAGATAGAGTTCATGCTCTTGTGATCAACCGCTCACAATTTGATGAAGAGATCATCAATAATGCTAAAAATAGTGGCGCTGAAATTTATTTAGAGAGCAGAACAATATCCGGCAAAAAAAGAAACAATAGCATTCAATTAGATATATTACAAAAAGAAAAAACAAATCAAATAAACTGCTCTCTTCTTATTGGTGCAGATGGTCCACATTCAAAAATTAGAGAAGCATTTAGATTTCCTCAACCAACTGAGTTTTTAAGAGGGATAGGTGCAGAAGCAACAAACATCAACTTGGATCCTAAATTTGTAGAAATTTTTTTAGGGCGAAACATCGCACCAGGATTTTTTGCATGGGTCATCCCCATAAATAAAGAGGGGTCAGAGGCCCGAATCGGTTTATGTATTGATGGCAACTCAAAAAATACATTAAAACAATGCTTTACCCATCTATTAAAATCCAAACAATTACAAAACATAAAGATTACAAAACATATTGGTGGATCCATACCATTGGGCCCACTTAAAAAAACCGTTGAATCAAATATTATGCTAGTAGGAGATGCTGCAGCGCAAGTAAAACCGACTTCAGGAGGGGGCGTATACCCCGGTTTGTTATGTGCCAGTTATTGTTCATCTGTAGCTTTGGACGCGTTAGAGACTAATGACTTTAGTAGCCAAGTTCTTAATAAATATCATAAGTTGTGGTCAAAAGAAATAGGTAAGGAATTATCATTAGGCATGAAATTCAGAACGATATTTAAAAATTTTAATGATGAACAAATAGATAAGTATATTAAAAAGTTAAATAATAAAAAGATAATCGACGTTATTTGTAAGTACGGAGATCTTGATTACCCGTCAAAACTTGCCCTTCCATTATTAAAAAACTCCCCCTCACTTATAAAACTTCTACCATTGGCTTTTAAACTAAAGAAAAAATGAAAACTATTTTGTTGGAGGAGGAACATAATACTCTTGATCTTCATATCCAGTTGATTCTGCATCTTTCTGTATGATTTTTCCTCCTTTTCTCTTTTTTCTTATCAAATATACTACTATGATGAGAATTACTACAAATACCAAGCTAAGTATGCAAGGCAAGAACAACCCCAATACATAAACTGGAGATGCACCAATTTCGCCCAAAAACACATAAATTTCCGCGAATTCGTCAGGGTCAAACGAAAGCTCTACATATTCTCTCCCGTCATTTGTTTTTCCTTTTATCATCGATTCATTTAAGGCATCTCTCGCATTTACCGATATTCCTTTTGGGAATATTATACGATACGTTACACTTTGGTTTTCTATGCCTTTAAGATTAAACGTCTGATTGGAAATACTAATTTCAGGAGGCCAAAAAGACAAATTAAAATCAATAGAATATATGTTATGAGCATATGTCGAAACAACAACAGGGACAACATTGTCCATATTAGAAATGTCTCCGTCCCAATTTAACGAGTCATAAAATACATCTTTATCAACAATGCCCTTTATTTTCAGATTATTTAATACGTCAGAGTGTCTCATTTCAAAAACATCTTTTTTATTTGTTAAATAAACGTTGATATCCTCCTCATTAAAAACAGATTCTTCGGTACATAGTCTAAACGCATCGGAGTTCAGGTATGTTAGATCGACTTTCTCAGAAATTTTAAACTCTTGAGGAAAAATTGTTACATAAACATAATTGTTTTCTTTAATACATGAAGTGGCAGTTAATTTGGTTTTTCCAGAAAAAAAACTAGGAATGTCCAAATCCATTTTGCTTATTTCAATCTCAATGAATGTATCTATTTCTTCCTTTGAATATTCAGGAATGGGTCGCAGGTCAGATACAAACTCCCCAGAAATAGGAGCACTTAAATTCCAACTGTAAATGTTTTTCCCTTCTAAAGAAATATTGTTTGGAAGATGCAAAAATACGTCATAAGGATGCCCTATCTCGTCAAGTCCCTCTCCAAAATTAATGTCATCTGCAGAAATATTTGCTATTGCGCCTGCACTAACAAGACCAAAAAAAGCTCTAGATGACATGTCACAAATTATTAGGTTTACATCTTCATCAATTAATTCAGCTTTTATCGGTGGGTCATCATCCATACTTGTTATGTTATAGGAGACTGAACAATTTGTTGTAGTCTCAGGATTCCAGGCAAACGACATTTCTAATGTCTGATTAAAGGATGAAGCCTCAATCGTTGATATGGTATTTTGTTCTATGGGCTTTATCGTCCTTAGATAAAGATCGT
Organism: Thermoplasmatota archaeon; assembly: GCA_030601705.1. Lineage (GTDB taxonomy): Archaea > Thermoplasmatota > E2 > DHVEG-1 > DHVEG-1 > JAGLML01. The sequence continues at coordinate 36,177 of JAUWBM010000010.1, read as the reverse complement.
CCCATGAAAGAAGCCCATTATCGATAAATAATCTAATTCCATCAGAAGAAATAAAATTCAATTCATTAACAAAATCAGGCAAAATGTCATATTCTCGCATATCCACCTTTTCTGCTAAAATGGTAGTTTTTAAAGCAATACTGTTTATATTGCTAGTATCTAATTCAAATTTCAGGTGTATATCGTCCTCTGTTAATCTAGGCGTTGATGGGTCAGTCAGCTGAATTGATAGTTCCGCGGACAATTCAGGGTGTCCCCCCTCTCTGTTTTCCACCTCCCATTGGATTCTATTGTTTTCTGCAGACCCTGTCGTGGATCTGTACTTCATAAATTCTGGTAGAACTATTGTATATGTGTTATTCCATCCAGACTCTGCATGAAAACTAAATGCATAATATACAATGGCATCCAAATCTAAAACACCGTTGACAAAATCATGGGAATTTACTGTTTCATTCAAACCAAAAAACGCAGAGGTCAGATTAATGCCATACTCATCATAAAATAATGTGTTTTCATATGTGGGTTTTTCATTCAAAGAAGTAATGCTTGCATACTCAAACGACAATTCTATTTGCTCTTCTAGTAGTTGTCTCAATCTCAATTTTATAGCACCCAAAGTTTGAAGGTCATCATTTGCCACAGTTTGTATGCCGTTACTATCATAAGTATTACCAAAAACAGTTATCTCACTCACATCAAGAGCAACACATATTTTCAAATCAGTGCCTGTTACAAATTCAATATCAAAGTTTGCGTCAACCAAGCTATCCGGATTGTCATCTGCAGATGTGTTAGCAACAAGAAGAGCCGAGAACATAAAGCACATGCCAATAAATATGACCATCAATCTATACAACACTCTACTTAAATGCACACATCCACATCCTTCCAAAAAAATAAGCAAAAACTCTTATAAAAACTTTCTTACGAAATCACTAAAAGTACATTAACAATTTACGACTGTCAAACTATGTATATACTTGGAGGTACCTCTTCTAAGACGATCACGGAAGATCTTTCTAAAGAATTAGAACAACCTTTAGCAAGGACGACACTCAAACGTTTTCCTGATGATGAGTTCTATGTTCGTATTCTAGATAATATTGGAGATGAAGAGGTAATAATTGTTCAAACTACATATCCTGATGCAAACATTGTTGAACTCTTACTAATCCAAGATGCCGTTTACGAGGCAGGAGCGAATAAGATTACGGTTGTTCTTCCCTATTTTGGATACAGTAGGCAAGATAAGAAATTTGAAGATGGAGAACCAATAAGTGCAAGAGCCATTGCAGAGCATATTAGCTTACATGCAGATTGTATAGTCACTGTAGATCCACACAAAGAACACATACTCGATTTTTTTAACGTACCTGCTTATAGCTGCTCTGCTGTTTCAGAAATTGCAAAATATCTTAAAGAAAAAGACATAGATTTCGTGCTTGCGCCAGATAAGGGAGCAATGGAGCGGGCGCAACAGGTATCTGATATTATTAGATGCGAATATGATTACATGGAGAAGATACGCATAGATGGTACAACAGTAAAAATAAAACCAAAGAACCTAGAGATCCAGAATAAAAAAGTAGCAATAATCGACGATATCATTTCAACAGGGGGAACAATGGCTAAAGCAATAAAAGAACTTAAAAGACAGGGGGCAAAGGAGGTTTCAATAGCATGTACCCATGGTTTATTTGTGGGCGGAGCAAAAGAAAAAATCCTCTCTGCGGGATGTGATGAGATTATCTCCACTGATACTATCGAAAATGAATTTAGTAAAGTTAGAGCTGCGCCTTGTATTTCAGAAGTTTTATTGAAAAATCTTCATTAAATTGAAATTATAGATACAATATTGGAGATAAGTTATTTATAAGACTATAGATTTACGGTTGTGTTTATCCCTGGGTGATAGTAATGCGTAAAAGAGCACAAAGAAAAGCACCTTCAATAGAGACAATACAAACAACAAAAAGAGCCAAACCAGAGAAGAAAAAGATTACATTTAAGAAGAATTGGTGGATTGCAGTTTCGTTAATAGCCATATTTTTTATGGTGCTGTTTCTAAATTCTTATTTTAATATTATTTCAGACGTAGCAATTAATCCAGAGGGGGACTCTCTTACTAGTAAGTTCTATCTATCCGGTCCTGACCCTTATTATAATATGAGGTTAGTCGAAGAAACTGTTGAAACAGGCCATTATCCTTATTATGCTGAGAAAGATCCTCTTCTCAACTATCCTCTTGGAAGAACCGGAGGGAGAGCACCGTTGTTAAATATGATGGCCATAGGCTTTAGTAGATTTCTTACGCCATTTATGAGTGAAACGGATGCTTTAGGCTATTCTATGCAGTTCGTACCTGCGTTATTCGGTGCTTTGCTTGTGTTTCCTGTCTATTTTATTGGAAAAACACTTTTTGGTAGGAGGGAGGGGCTTGTTGGGGCACTGTTAATCGCAATAATCCCAATCCATCTCGGTTCGGGACACGGTTCAGCATATGGGTTGTTCGACCACGATTCTTTTAACCTTTTGTTGTTTTTCCTAACGTTTTTATTTTTAATTAAAAGCATCAAAGATAAAAATCCAAAAAGATCGATATTATATGCTCTTCTCTCAGGAACTTCTTTGGCCGCTCTGAATATGGTATGGACGGAGGCTCAGTATCTTTTTACTGTTATTGCAGCTTATGCAATTGTACAAATGCTTTTTGATATTTTCAATAACAAAATGAACTGGAGCCTAGTTCGAAGCATTACGCTTATTTTGTTTACAGGCTATTTTGTTTCTTTACCCGTTCGGTGGGTTCGATATGCCGGATTTAGAACCGATTTCCAATTGATACTGTGTGCAGGAGTAGCACTGTTTGGGCTAGTATATATCATCCTTGATAAAAAGAAAATTCCTTGGACCATATCATTACCGGCCATTTTTTGTATAGGTGGCATTACTGCAACAGCCCTATACTTTATCAATGATTTAGTATCAATGTTTCCACTTCTCTCCCCCCTAAGGAGAATTTCGACGATTTTATATGGCTCTGGAATTTATGGAAACAAAGTTTCTTTAACAATCGCAGAGGCAGGTACGTATAGTATCAGTAGATCTGTTATGTCGTACGGCCCGGCTCTTTATTGGCTTGCATGGGCCGGTCTCGTATTTATGATGTATCAGTATTTCAAACAAAAGGGACGAAGAGATTATCTTTTTATTATTGTACTATTCATAATAAATATTTGGCTTGCTGGAACTGCGGGCCGTTTTTTAAATGATACTGTCCCTTTAATTGCTATACTTGCAGGATGGATAACATGGTTCGTTGTGACCAAAGTTGACTATAAACAAATGTTGAGAAACATAAGAAACGCAGGAGGAGGTTTGCGAGGAATTAGAAAAGGAATAAAAATATACCATATTTTAGGCATCCTTTTTGTTTCATTGTTGATTATATTGCCTAACGCATTTCTTGCCCTCGACGCAGCAGTGCCATCAGCAGTTACAAAAAACGGTACAAGTAATATGAAAATTGATTATTTTGGTGAAGATCACACAAGTGCATTTGGATCGAGCTCATATAAAGAACAATACTGGGTTGATGCGTTTGATTGGTTAAACGACCAGGATACGGAGATTGAGGACCCTGCTAAAAGACCCGCTTTTATCTCATGGTGGGACTATGGGTTCTATGAAGTTACTGTTGGAGGTCACCCAACGGTGGCAGATAACTTCCAGGACGGAATCCCTCCAGCAGCCAATTTCCATACTGCGAAAAGTGAGAAAGAAGCAGTAGCGGTTTGGATCGTTCGATTGTTAGAAGGAAACAGCGAAGGCAATAATGGAGAGATTTCAACAGAGGTTGTACATACACTCCAGAAGCACATAGGCGAAAATAACACTAATGATGTTGTAATGTGGATAGAAAATCCGACTGCATCCCCCTCGTACAACACTCCAATAGGCGAAGAGTACGACAAAGAACTAAGTAAAGATCTGTTTGTTGGGGAACAATGGCCAGAAAACGCAGCTTATCATGACATCACTGAAATGCTGAATAATGCATTAGACGACGAGGGCATTACTTGGCTTTATCACGACATTCAAGAGGCAACTGGTTATAGCATTCGCTATTATGGTGTTGAAGGCTACGACCGTGATATTTTTAATATATTTGCATTTTTAGGAGATAAAAGCCTTGTTCTGCATGCCCTTAGAACAGGGGGTGGGGCGCAGTTCCCTAATCCTGAGGATGATTTTATACAGGTAAAATGGGCCGGTTATTATGTTAATCCTGATGGGACACAAGGAGATGATGGAGAATGGACTGCAGACGAACTAAATGAGATGTCTGATGAGGATAGAAGACGTATTGCTATTACAGACACTCCATCAGTGAATAAACCAGATTATTTCAAAACTATGTTTTACAGAACATATATCGGAAACATACCAGAAGAAATACAAAATCAAGTTTCGCAGTTGCCTTGTTGGAATATGAAACATTTTTCCGCTGAATATATCTCAAAATATCCATACTATGGATCCGGAAGAAGTGCAGTTGTAATAGCTAAATACCACGAAGGCGCAAAAATCAATGGATCAGTAGAATTTATGGGAGAACCATTGGAAAGTCAAGTCGTCGTACAGAAAGGCGTTCCCTTGTATCTATATGGCATTTCGTTTCCAATAGATCACGATAAAAACGATACTGAAAATGGAACATTTAGTTTAATAGCACCTGCTGGAAACATAACATTACAAGTTCGTAGAAACACAGAACTAGGCACAAACGCATTTGTCATGAAAACGGTGACGTTCAACAGCACAAGCAACCCTGAATTGGCACCTATCACGGAGGAGGAGGCAATGCGCACTCAGGATACAAACTACGAACGTACAATCAATATTACCATAGAACCCGCTTTTATCGAGGGATATGCATATATAAACAAAGACAATAAAGACGAGTACAATATCTCAATTGATGAACCTTTAGCAAATGTATTTATCACCTTAGTAGAGATAGAAGAGTTTGATAGTGAATCTGGACAACCCGCACAATATGGTAGTGTTAAGGAATTAACTACAGATGAAAAGGGATATTATAAGACCTCTAACCTTAAACCTGGTATTTATGTAATACACGCCGAACTTGAAGAATTTGCTATCCATGAAGGCTATGTATTTATTACTTCTGGTAATAATACTTACAATTTCTCACAGCCCAAACCTGCAAAAATTGAAGGCATCATCTATTTTGACACAAATAAAAACAATAAATACGATAATGGAGAAGAATTGGAAAATGTAACTGTTCCTATAATTTATATAAGACCAGACGACACCAGAAAGTCTGTAAGTCAAGTATATACGGATGAAACTGGAAGATATTCATTTTCATCATTACCTCCAGGAGAGTACGTACTTAATCCAGCAAAATTCAACACTACAACTCATTATCCTGATTACATAGCAGAAGAAACAGTAACACTAAGGGAAGATGAAACAAAGATATTTAATATTTCAATTACGTACGCTCCAATCTTGGTAAGTGGATACACGAGATATGGGGACGAAGCCATTGGAGACATTTATATAACATTCCTAGCGGATGAATCTGTTGCAAACAACACGGCACAACAAGCTTCGGCTACATCAGATGAAGATGGACAGTATGAGGCTCAACTCGCTCCTGGATATTACAATGTTTCGGTAGATGTAAGTGGAGACCAGGGAACCTATACATTCGAGGGTCACTTCTATATACAAATGGGCGAATGGGAAAAGTATTATAATATTTCTCTAATAAAACACTCACTTACTGTTACCGGAAGTACAACATATGGTGGTACCAATATAGGTAATATTACAATCCGCTTCTCACCGGATACCGCCGTTGAAAACAATACTGCAGTATTCGCTCGAACAACATCAGATGAAAATGGGTCGTATATTGTTGAACTATTATCCGGATCATATACTGTAACAGTGGATGAAGTAATTAACGAAAGCGGTCAAGAGGTAACATATACATTCACTGAATCGTTGGAAGTACAGGTTGCAACATCGTTTGATATTGTATTGGCGAGGGAAGAATCACTATAAAACATGGAAGAAAAAAACCCCCTCACCAAATTTTATTTAATACCATAGCAAATACTTTTTACCATGCTTAGCTTAGAAGAAGGAATAAACGCAGTAAAGTTAGCTAGAAGTATCGTAGAACAGTATGTAAAAAATTGTACAACTCCAACCTCAGAGTTAAAGGGAATTTTTTCAGAAAAACAAGGCGTATTTACCACTCTTCATACATATCCTGGGCACGATCTCCGTGGATGTATCGGGATCCCCCTCCCAATAATGTCTTTGAAAGAAGCCATAATTGAATCAGCTAAGTCAGCAACTAGAGATCCTCGTTTCCCCCCTTTAGAAGAAAATGAAACTAATAATATACTTATTGAAGTTACCATTTTAACGAAACCAGAACTTATAAATGTAGATCGACCACAAGATTATTTGTCAAACATTGAGATAGGAAGAGATGGACTTATAGTTGAGCAAGGATTCTATAAAGGGTTGCTTCTCCCTCAGGTTCCCATAGAACAAGGGTGGGAAAAAGAAGAATTCTTATCTCACACTTGTATAAAGGCGGGTTTACTCCCGGATGCATGGGTCGATAAAAATACAAAAATATTCAAATTTAGTGGGCAAATATTTACCGAGATTGAACCAAAGGGGAAAATCAGGGAGAAAAACTTGGATGGAAGTTACAATTGAAGGCAAGGCCTATATCGACGGTGATTTCGCGAATTGTTATATAGGGATAGTAGATGGTAGAATATCTGCTATCAAAAAGATACTGAAGGGAGACAAGCATTATAATTTTGGTTCTAAGTTAATACTTCCCGCGGGCATTGATATCCATGTTCACTTTCGTGATCCAGGTATGACATATAAAGAGGATTTTTCTACAGGGTCACTGGCTGCAGCCTTTGGAGGTGTATCCTGTATTTTTGATATGCCTAATACAATTCCACAGACTACGTCTTTGCAGACTCTCTCGAATAAGATTATATCTGCGAATAAGAAAGCATATGTGGATTTTGGTGTCTATGCTGGTGTTACAGACGGCAACGTAGAAAATATTGAGGAGTTGACCGAAAAATGTAGTGGTTTCAAGATTTACTTTGGGAACACCACAAATTCTTTGCGATTAGATGAAAATAACTTAAAACAGACATTCAAAAGAATTAACTCTACTAGTAAGCCCGTTTTGATTCATGCTGAGGATAATAAATGCCTTAATGGGCATAAGGCATGGGAAAATAATCTCATTGATCATCTTCATTCTCGTCCAGCTGAGTGTGAAGAAACCGCTATAAAGAGCATACTAAAAATGTCGAGAGGCGGCTGTAACGGAAAGATACACATTTGCCATCTTTCTTCATGTGAAGGACTGGAGTTGCTAAAAAATAGATCAAAAAACATCAGCGTTGGTGTTACGCCTCATCATTTATTACTTAGCGTAGAAAAAAATCTAAAATCTCAAGCATTGTATAAGGTGAATCCACCAATTAGAACAAGTTTCGATAGAGAAGCCTTGTTTGAAGGAATAAGAAATGGCTTCATTGACATACTGGAGTCGGATCATGCTCCTCATACTTTGGAGGATAAAGAGGTGGAATTTAGTTCTGCTCCTTCTGGCCATCCAGGTGTCGAGACTGTTTTTCCTTTGTTTTTATATTTGGCTAAAAAAGGAAATTTGTCTTTTCAAAGATTAATTTCGCTATTTTGTGAGAATCCTGCTAACTTGCTTGGTGTACCCAAAGGTAGAATAGAGGTTGGGAGGGATGCGGATTTTGTTGTCGTAGATCTCAAGGAAGATTGCAAGATTAATTCTGAGGATCTTCATTCTAAATGTGGTTGGTCTCCGTTTGAGGGTTGGCCAGCATTATTCCCAACTTATGTTTTTGTTAGAGGAGAAAAACTTATAGAAGAGCATGAAATCCAGGTGAAGCAAGGATTCGGCAGATTTGTTGGAGAATAAAAAATGATAGGCATACTTCCTCAGTGGTTTCAGATATTTTTCTTATCTATGATACCTTGGCTTGAATCTCGATATGTTATACCTTTTGCTATATCGAGTTTTGGTTGGGATTGGTGGCAGGCTTTTCCCATTGCTGTTGCGGGCAACATGCTCCCTGTTCCGTTTATTCTCCTGTTTTTTAAATTTGCTGAGAAGTTTTTAAGGAATTATAAATTTTGGACGAGGATTATGAATTGGCTTTTTTCAAGAACCAGAAGAAGAGCGAATAGTAAGATACAGAAATACGAGTATCTTGGTTTAATTTTGTTTGTGGCTATACCGCTACCGTTTACAGGGGCTTGGACTGGTTCTTTGATTGCTTATCTTTTTGATTTAAAGTTTTCTAAATCCTTGCTTACGATATTTATTGGAGTTATTATTGCTGCATCTGTGATGACTTTTCTTATTCTAACTGGGCAATATATTTGGTTTTCGTTTAACGGCTGAGATTATTAAATACAATGAACGGTGTGTGTATGGATGAGGAAATAAAGCTATTGGCTCATAAAACCGTTGATAAAATCTATAGAAAAGTTAGAAGAACCTGTTCAACTGAGTTTCATAGGTTGGGAACTAATATTGGCATTGGTGCTGATGGTACCCCTACGAAGTATATTGACAAGGTTGCTGAGGATGTCGCAGTGAGTTTTATCAGGAGATCAGATACGAAGGTGAATCTTCTTAGTGAGGAATCTGGTTTTTTGGATTTCAGTGGTGAGTATACTTTTGTTTTGGATCCTGTTGACGGTACCCGTAATGCATATCGAGGCATACCATTTTATTCTGTTTCCTTAGGTGTTGGTACGTCAAGGCTTAGTGATGTTGAATATGGCATTGTTAAAAACATTCCAACTGGGGATGCTTTTATCGCTGAGAAAAACCATGGTACGTTCCTTAACAATAAACGTGTTGGCGTTCCAGATTTACATTCAACCGACGTCCTCTCTTCTCTAACTCTTGGTAAAAACTTTGATAAGTTAACGCTTTCTTTGGCTGAGAAAGATATTGTTCGTTCTCTTGGCTCTGCGTCTCTTGAGATGTGTATGGTATCTGTTGGGGCGTTGGATTTTTATGTTGTTGGTAGGGAGTATATGCGTGTGACAGATATCGCTGCTTCTACTCTTATTGTACGCGAGGCAGGTGGTGTTGTTACAAATATCCATGGTGAACAGCTTGATATGCCTCTTAATTTGGATGAGAGAACAAGTGTTATTGCGGCTTGTAACGAGGAATTAGTTCAAAAGATCATTTCTTAACGTAAACATTTAATATGGTTGAGTTTAATTTCGGTTCCGAATGAGCATAGCTGAAGATATTATTAAGATGACGAAGAAGGAAAAGTTGCATTTTTCTTTGTTGGATCCGGATAAACAGAATCCTGAAAATGCTGGCTCTATCGCAAAGACAGCAGAAGAGGCAGGTAGCAGCGCTATCATGGTTGGAGGTTCTACATTAATTTCACAGAGGCAAGTGGATGATACGGTTAAAGCGATTAAGGATAACACTGATCTGCCTGTTATTTTGTTTCCATCTGGTGCCCGGTTTTTGAGTAAATATGCTGATGCTGTTTTTTTTATGAGTCTTTTGAATTCTAGGAACTTAGAGTATGTGATCAGGGAGCATGTTAAAGGAGCACCTTTTGTGAAACGTTCAGGAGTTGAACCAATCTCAATGGGATATGTTATTGTTGAACCCGGTATGACCGCAGGTAGAGTTGGTGAAGCTGATTTGATAAAAAAAGATGATATTGAAACAGCAGTTGGATATGCTCTCGCATCTCAATATCTAGGTATGAAATTGTTTTATCTTGAGGCAGGATCTGGGGCGTCTTCTCCCGTATCTAATAAAATGATTAAAGCGGTCAAACAAAGTATTGATATCCCGCTTATCGTGGGTGGGGGCATTAGAAGTGTAGAAACGGCAAGACAGAAAGCGCATGCTGGAGCAGATATTATTATTACTGGTACAAAGTTGGAGGAAGAAAAAAATTTGAAACTGGCCTTAACTAATATAATAAAGGCCATAGAGGAATAGATTTTCATGAAAATTTTATTGAGCATCGGAGGGGCATCTGGGAGTATTTATGGTGTAAGGTTGCTCGAGGAATTGATTAAATCTGGTGTTGAAGTGCATTTAGTTGTATCTGATAGTGGAAAAAAAATATTGGAACATGAAACAGGGCATAACTATGGAGCTCTGAAAAAGAAGGCGAGTTTTTGTTATGATAATGATGATCTGTTCGCTGCCCCTGCAAGTGGAAGTTTTCAACTGGATGCCGTGGTTATTGCTCCCTGTAGTATGAAAACGTTATCTGCTATTGCAAACGGTTATGGGGATACGCTTACTTCCAGGGTTGCCAGTTGTTGTTTGAAAGAAGGAAGAAAGCTCGTTCTTGTTGTACGTGAAACACCGTTGGATCTACCCGGGATCAAAAACATGCTTGTTGCAAAACAAAGTGGAGCAGTTATTCTTCCTGCAATGCCAGGATTTTATCATAAGCCGGAGAAAATCAAAGAATTGGTTGATTTTATCGTAGGTAAAGTCCTCGATCAACTTGGTTTAGAACATAATCTGTTCAAAAGATGGGAATAACACCTTATTTCTTACATATGTTAACAAAATTTTTGAATATTTGTTCGCCGTATTCAGTGTGCTCAACTTCAGGATGAAACTGTACCCCATATAGCAGCTTTTCCTTATGTCGCATTGCCTGTATTTTACAGCTTTCGCTTTCTCCTAGTACTTCAAAAGCTTTAGGTAGAACTGTTACCTCATCATTATGAGATTCCCACACTATTGATTTTTTTGGCACTCCATCAAAAAGCTCATCGTCTTTTAGCAATGTAAGTTCAATTTTTCCAAATTCTGGTACTTTTGAAGGTGCTGCTTCCCCTCCAAAAAACTGTGCCATGAATTGATGCCCCGCACATATTCCAAGTATTGGAAAATCGGCTTTCTCTAGATATTCTGTGCAGTTTCCAAGTTTGCCTTCTAATGCTACACGTGGTGCACCACCAGATAGAACAAGACCATCAATGTTTTCATTGTTTAAATCTTCAAAAGATGTTGTATTTGGAACTATTTTCGTATCAACATCAATATCTCTTAATGTACGCCATTCTCTATGTGTCCATTGTCCTCCATTATCTATAACGTAAATTCGTACCATATTGCCCTCCCTTTAATTAGCTAATTTTTCACTCCCATTCTACAGTACCTGGGGGCTTATTTGTCACATCATATACTATACGGTTGATTTCATCTCCAAGAGCATTGGCAATTTTTATGGAGATGTTGTCTAGTACTTCATGGGGGATATGACTGTATTTACACGTCATTGCATCAACGCTTTGAACTGCCCGTATTGCTATCGTATAGCCATATGCCCTCTTATCTCCCTGCACCCCAACGGTTTTTACGGGGATAAGAACCGCAAAATATTGCCATGGTTTTTCTATGATTCCTTGATTCACAGCGTTTTCAATCTCTTTTTCTACGATATAACAGGCCTCCCTTACAACTTCCGTCCTTTTTGGTGTCGCCTCACCAATAATTCTAATTGCTAAGCCAGGACCAGGAAACGGTTGTCGTTCTGAAACAGGTAATTTCAGCACTCGTGCAACCTTTCTCACTTCGTCTTTATACAAATCTCGCAGTGGTTCCACCAGTTTTATCTTCATGTCCTCTGGAAGACCACCGACATTATGATGAGATTTTATAGTATCTCTAAGCTCATCGCCTGATTCAATCCAATCGGGTGCAATAGTGCCCTGCACTAGGTATTCTATACCCTCTTCTTTAGCAGTTTTTTCAAATAATCGAATGAATTTTTCTCCGATAATCTTACGTTTTTCCTCCGGATCTTCAACACCTTTTAAAGTATAATAATATTCTTTACTTGCATCTACAAAACGATAGTTTAAACCCATTTCCTCCATCATGTTTTTAACATTTTTAGATTCATTTTTCCGCATATAACCAGTGTCAATATGAATAGCAACTAACCGATCGCCAATTGCATTGTTAACAAGAGCTGCACAAACAGCGCTATCTACTCCCCCTGAGAAGGCAATTAACGCTTTTCCAGAAATGTCCTTTTTTATTTGTGAAATGCTTTTTTCAATGAATTTTTCAGCATCAAACATGATTCATCACTATTTTGAAAGTGCTTTTTCCCTCATTTTTTTTCTATATTTTTCCATTTCACTCATGAGTTTTTTATCTTTTGTTGCTAGTATTTCAACTGCAAGAAGTGCTGCGTTATCTCCACGATCAAGTCCAACAGCTCCAACTGGTATGCCTGGAGGCATTTGAATAATTGAAAGTATGGCATCAAGATTTACTTTCCCGCTCACGGGAACTCCAATTACAGGTTTTGTTGTATGTGATGCTATACTTCCGGGTAATGCTGCGGCAAGACCTGCTATGCCTATGAAAACATCTGCATCGCTTTTTTCAACAATATCTTTTAAAACATCTGGTGTTCGATGAGCCGATGCAACTTTTATGCTATGATCAACTCCAAATTCCTCTAATATTTTCTTTGCTTTTTCGGCAACCGGCATATCTGATTTCGATCCCATTATTATTTGAACTTTCATGTTTTCAAATCCGGAAATACTGTTGACATATAAATAGTTTCAACTTAAAATTTTGAATATCGTAAATTAATTATATAAGCTTGTTATGTTGACCTTCCAAGAATCAGAAATGTCAAAAACTCTAGTAATATGCGAAAAAAATATTGCTGCAAACCGAATTGCATACATTTTATCTAATGGAAAATCAAGAAGCATACGGATGGGAAAAACACCTGTTTATGAGTTCACAAAAGATGATGAAACCTGGAAAGTCGTTGGGCTACGAGGACACATCATAAATCTTGATTATTCTGCAGAATATAACTTGTGGGGGAATATACCGCCACGAAATCTTATTGATATTGAACCTTGTAAGAAGGTTAGTGAAAAAGATATTGCAGCGGCTCTGAAAATACTTGTTGATAAAAATCCTTATCTTATAATCGCAACTGATTTTGATCGGGAAGGTGAGCTCATTGGTGTTGAAGCTATTGATCTTATAAAAAAATATAATAAGAATATTAACCAAATAAAGAGAGCAAAATTTAGTGCAATTACTGGTTATGAGATAAAAAACGCTTTTGATAATTTAACCGATGTCGATTACGATCTATCCAATGCTGGAGAAGCACGTCAAGTCATTGATCTTGTCTGGGGTGTTGTTTTAACACGTTTTATCTCACTTACTTCCAATCGTTTGGGAAAGGATTTTCTCTCAATCGGACGGGTTCAATCACCAACTCTAGCAATTCTTGTCGAGCGAGAAAAAGAAATTCAAAATTTTGACCCGAAAACGTTTTGGAAGATAATTGCTACATTAAAAAAAGAAACACTGTTTGATGCAGTACATGTTGAAGGTCAAATCTGGGATGAAAAACAGGCACAAGAAATCTACAATAAAGTCAAAGACAGCAAACAAGCAACAATTACTGATGTGAAAAAAACTGTAGAACAAGAAAGGCCTCCTGCCCCCTTTAGTACAACTACGTTTCTTCAAGCTGCATCGTATCTTAATCTTTCAGCTTCAAAAGCAATGACTGTCGCTGAAGAACTGTATATGTCTGGTTTAACTTCTTATCCAAGAACAGACAACACTGTCTATCCGCCTTCTCTTAATATTAAAGGAATTTTAGAAAAACTTTCACATTCCTCTTTTTCAAAAGAAGCACAAGAAATAATAAAAAACGGAAGAGCACACCCGACACGTGGGAAAAAACAGACAACAGATCATCCGCCTATTCATCCTGTTGGAGTTCCAGTTGGTAAAAAACTTACTTCTGAGCAAGAGAAAGTGTATGAACTCATCTGCAGAAGGTTTCTTGCAACCCTTGCAAAAGATGCAGTATCAGAAACAGTTGATGCATCAATTACTATTTCAGATGAGGAGTTTAAAACAAGCGGATACCGGCTTATTGAACCTAATTGGAAAAGCATCTATGCCTATATTAGAGAGAAACGAAAACCTCTTCCAGAACTCAACAAGGGAGAAGTAATTCCTATACCAAAAATCGTTTTGAAAGAAGATAAAACCAAACCTCCGAAGAGATACACACAAGGTTCATTAATAGCTAAAATGGAGCAACTCGCACTTGGCACGAAATCAACACGTCATGAAATCATTAACAAACTATACGGGCGGAAATATATCTCTGGATCCTCCCTAATCCCAACATCAATTGCTATTGCCGTTATTGATGCACTTACTGAATGTGCGGTTGTTAAACCAAAGATGACCTCTGTTTTAGAAGAAGATATGAGTTTGATTGCGGAGGGAAAGAAAACACTTGAAACGACAGTGAAAGAATCTAGAGAAATGCTTACAGACGTGATGAAAACACTTGAAAATGACAAAGAAAAAATAAAGACAAGCATCACAAGTGCACATATGAAAGAAAATCATATTGGAAAATGCCCGAAATGCGGAAAGGATATGATTATACGGAATTCAAGAAAAGGAGAGCGATTTGTCGGCTGCTCAAACTTTCCCACATGTAGAAATGCATATCCCCTGCCTCAGAAAGGTATGATTGATAAGACCGATAAAACATGTGATGCCTGTAACGCACCAGTCATACAAGTGATGCTGAAAGGGAAAAAGAAGATAGAGTTGTGTTTAAATCCTAGATGTCCAAAAGTTGCAGATGGATCTTCAGATTTGATTGGAAAATGCCCTAAATGTGGAAATGACATGGTCATCCGAACATCTCGAAGTGGAAATAGGTTTGTTGGTTGCACAAATTTTCCGAGATGCAAAAATACATATTCTTTACCAAAAACAGGTGATGTTGTCACAACAAACAAGGTATGTGATGAATGTAAGACGCCTCTTATTCAGATAAAACGTGAAGGGGAAGACATTACAACGGTGTGTCTAAATCCCGAATGTCCGAGTAAAAAAAATAAAAAATAATTGCGAGACTATTTTTCAGTTGTCTCCTCGCCTATTTCATTGTTTTCTTCTGTTTCTACCTCGTTTCCCTCATCAGTTTCATTATCTCTTTGTTCCTGAACAAATTCATCATTTTTACGTCCATCTGATTCATTGTTTCCATCTGTACCTGTTGCATTTCTCCCATCAATTTCATCATCTTCTGACATTACTTGTGTAACTGAAACTACTTTATCTCCTTCGTTAAGTCTCATTATTCGAACGCCCATCGTATTTCGACCTTGACTTCTTATGTCTTTTACTGGTATTCTCACATTCATACCAAGCTTTGTTGTCAAAATAATCTCTTGATCATCGGTTACTTCGTTGACAAAAAGTACTTTACCATTTCTCTCGTTTGTAACAATAGTTCTAACGCCCTTACTTCCACGATGAGTATGTCTGTATTCCTGAATAGGTGATCGTTTTCCAAAACCGTTTTCTGTAATGGTAAGAAGAGAACCTTCTTCAGAAACAACAGCCATTGAAACAACCGCATCATCGTCACTCTTCAATCTGATTCCAATGACCCCCCGTGTCACTCGTCCCATTGCCCGTATTTCTTTTTCTGAAAATCTACATGCTTGACCATTGGACGAAGATATCATTATTGTTTGATCTCCATCAGAAAGTTTTATACCTATAAGTTCATCATCTTCATCAAGATTTATTGCTTTTATCCCATTTACTCGAATGTTACTGTATGCTGAAAGCACTGTCTTTTTAATAATTCCGTTCTTGGTTGAAAAGACAAGATAATGTTCATCATCAAACTCATGGATGGGTATCGCAGTTTCTACATGTTCTCCTTCTTCAAGTCTTGGCAGAAGATTAATGATTGCCTTTCCCTTTGCATACCTGCCTCCCTCAGGGATTTTATAGCCTTTTAACCAGAAAGTTTTTCCATGGTTTGTGAAAAACATAATATAATCATGAGTTGAAGTGATAAATGAATCAACAAGAACATCTTCTTCCTTTGTCCTCATACCAATTAGGCCTTTCCCTCCTCGTCGTTGCGTTCGATAGGTTTCTGTTGGTATACGTTTTATGTATCCTGTTTCAGTAATTGTTATGACGACTTCATGTTCAGGGATCAAATCCTCCATATCGATATCAATTTCTCCCTCAACGATCTCGGTACGGCGTTCGTCTCCAAACTTTTCTCTTATCTCAAGTAGCTCTCTTTTAATTTCATTTAGAATATTTTGTTTATCGCTTAATAGCTCTTCGAGTTGTTTAATTAGTTCTTTTGTTTCATTGTAGTCTTTTTCGACTGCTTCTATCTCCATTCCTGTAAGCTTATGAAGACGCATATCAAGGATTGCTTTGACTTGTATCTCTGTGAATTCAAAGCGCTGCATAAGATTGTTTTTTGCCTCGTCTGCGGTTTTGCTAGCTCGTATTATTTTGATTACTTCATCAATGTTTTTCAAAGCCTTCATGAATCCTTCAAGGATATGCATTTTTTCTTGTGCCTTTTTAAGATCGTAATTTATTCTACGTGTAATTACAAGGACACGGTATTCTATAAAATGTTGAATTATTTCTTTAAGTTGTAGTATCTTCGGCTCTCCATCAACTATTGCAAGATTATTTACTCCAAAAGTAGTTTGCATATCAGTGTGCTTGAAAAGCATAGATAATACAACATCTTCTATAGCATCGCGTTTCAAATCTATTACAACGCGCATACCATCTCTATCACTTTCATCACGAAGATCGCTAATCCCTTCTATTTTTTTGTTTTTAACAAGTTCTGCTATTGTTTTCAAAAGATTTGATTTGTTAACTTGATAAGGAAGTTCAGTTATGATTATCTTCTTTTTGTCTTCTCCTTCAATATGTGTTTTAGCACGAACGCGGACGAGACCTTTTCCTTCAGAATATGCTTGTAAAATTCCTCCTTTGCCATAGATGATTCCACCGGTTGGAAAGTCTGGTCCTTTAATGGTTTCCATCAGTTCCACCGTGTTTATCTCAGGGTTGTCAATTACTTGAATTGTTCCATCTATTATTTCTGTGATATTATGTGGAGCCATGTTTGTTGCCATACCAACTGCGATTCCTGATGAGCCATTTATCAAAAGATTTGGAAGAACTGCAGGAAGCATCATAGGCTCCTTTAGGCTGCCGTCGAAGTTATCGGCCCACTCAACGGTATCTTTTTCTATATCTTGAAGCATAAGGCCTGCTATCTTTGACATACGTGCTTCAGTGTTATGATTTATAAAACCGTTGGCAGTAAATGAATGGCAACTACTCTCAACTTTTACAGAATAAACATTTTTCTCCTCATTTGTAGGTTTTATATCCCTGACTTTGTTAAAGAAAAATTCGTTTTCTAAAATTGTTTCAATTAATTTTTTATCCTTTTCATCAATAATTTCAACAAGTTTATCATATTTTTTTCTAAGATTATAATATCTATCAAAATTATTTTTCTTAATAAACTCATCATCATATTTTCTTCTTAGATATTTACTTACGTAAGGAATATAATCATTTTTACTCATTCTATTGGCATTAACGCCCTCGATTTTGCTTAAAATCGTTTTCTTTCTAGAACAAGCAAAATTAATTTGTTCTTTGAATTTTTTAATATTTGAGACATCTGAAATAATTAGCTTATAACAATCACATCTTTTATCTTTATAAGGGTTTGTTGTAATAATTCCAAAGTTCAGAAGAACTATTTTTAACTGTCTAATCAATTTTTTACTTTTTGAATTGTATGTTAATTCAATTGCTTTCCCACCATGTCTTTTATCAACTTTAAAAATAACTGATCCATCGCCTTCGAATAAACCACTTAAAAAACTTGATACACATTCTTTATTTGATTGTAGAATTGCATGCGGAATTTCTTTTTCATCAGATTTAACTGGTGTTAAACCAATATTTTTAAAAAATCTAACAATTTTTTGATAATAAATACTTAATTCAATGCAATTTGATTTTTTTAATTTCCGTTCATATAATTTTATATTTTTAAATTGATGTTGAATGGCAGTTTTTACCTTAACATAAAATTCTTCATCTGAGTTGTTAAATAGGATTTGATCATTGTGGAAACTGCCTTCTGAAACTAGAGCACCAAGTAAAAAAGCCAATTCCTCGCCCATCTTTTTTGGCAATGCAAAATCTCTTACTTTTTTATTTGAACTTGGATGATACTTAGTAAGATCAAGATTTTTATCTTTAAAAAAATACGATCGTCTATTTAAAACAACATAATCCTCTGGTGTAATTTTTTCAAGTAACTTCCATTGAACTTTTGGGCCACCATTGTTTTTGTCATATTGCCACGTAAGGATCGGATGATTAAAGGATCCTTCAATTTCATAACCTTGCTCTGTTTTCAAATATATTGTTGGGTGTTCACCAGAGTTGAAAAATTTAACTGCTTTTTCGCGACCATTTTTGTAGTTTGAAATACCAATATTGATATCTGTTTCTTTTTCATCTGAAATGTCTTTAATTTCAACTATGCCATTATCTGTTAGAAGAAGGGCATTTCCTGTTATACAATATCTCATGGCTGCGGCTGAATCTCCATCAACACTTCCAAAATTACCCTGGCCATCAACCAATGGATAGCGAAGTGAGAAATCTTGAGCCATACGAACCATGCTGTCATATACTGCCTGGTCACCATGTGGATGGTACTTACCAAGCACTTCTCCCACCAAACGTGCAGATTTCTTATAAGATCTACCAGATGTAAGGCCCATATCATTCATTGCATACAAAATTCGTCTATGAACTGGCTTTAACCCATCTCTTACGTCTGGAAGAGCACGGCTCATTATTACACTCATAGAATAATCTATGAATGCACGTTTCATCTCAGATTCAATTGCACGGACATATTCTTTTTTACTAGATTCGTCAGTCATAATGCATCACCTCATATATCGAGATTCACCACTTCCTTCGCATGAGTTTCTATAAACTCTCTGCGAGGTTCGACTTTTTCACCCATAAGAATTGTAAATAGTTCATCTGCATCTACTGCATCATCAACGGTAACTTTCACGGTCATTCTATTATCAGGATCCATTGTGGTTTCCCAAAGTTGATTTGGGTTCATTTCTCCAAGACCCTTATAACGTTGGATATTTACCCCAGTTTCACCCAGCTCTTTTATCTTCTCTAATCGTTCTTGTTCGGAGTATGCATAAACAATTTGTTTGCCTTTACTTACCTTATAAAGCGGGGGTTGTGCAATATACAAATATCCTTCTTCGATGAGTGGACGCATATAACGGAAGAAGAATGTAAGTAACAACGTTCTTATGTGCTCTCCATCAACATCAGCATCAGTCATAATGATAATCTTATGATAACGAGCTTTTTCAACTTCAAACTCTTCACCAACGCCTGTACCAATCGCGGTTATTAGTGCTAAAATTTCATTGTTTTTGAGGATTTTGTCCATACGTGCTTTTTCAACGTTAAGGATTTTTCCACGGAGTGGAAGTATGGCCTGGAATTCACGATCACGACCTTGTTTTGCGCTTCCACCTGCGCTATCTCCCTCAACAATATATACTTCTGTTTTACTTGGATCACGTGAACTGCAATCTGCAAGTTTACCCGGAAGTGCAGATGACTCAAGAAGTCCTTTACGACGAGTCAGTTCACGAGCTTTTCGAGCTGCTTCACGAGCTCTGCTAGCAGTAACTGTTTTTTCAATAACGGTTCTTGCAACAATTGGTGTTTCTTCAAAAAACTCAGTTAGTTTTTCATTAGTTAAACTTTCAACAATGCCTCGAACCTCGGAATTGCCGAGTTTTGTCTTAGTTTGACCTTCAAATTGCGGTTTTCTAACTTTAACGCTAATAATTGATGTTATTCCTTCACGACAATCTTCTCCGCTAAGACTAAAGTCAATACCTTCAAATAAATTGTTCTTCCGCCCATAATCATTTAAAACACGTGTGAGCGCTCCTTTGAAACCAGAAAGGTGAGTTCCACCCTCATGAGTATTTATATTATTTGCAAAAGTAAAGATATTTTCAGTATAGCCATCTGTATATTGTATTGCAATTTCAACTTCCACATCCTTTTTTTCTGCTTTTAAAAAAATGGGATTTGGATGAAGCGGTGTTTTATTCCTATTTATGTGTTGAACAAACTCACTTATGCCACCATCATATTTGAACTTGTCACGCTGCCCACTTCGTTCATCTAAAATTTCAATTTCAAGACCTGCATTTAAAAAAGCTTGTTCTTTCAATCTAGTTGCTACAGTTTCATATTTAATGTCTACTGTTTCAAAAACCTCAGGATCCGGTAAAAACGTAATAGTTGTACCACTTTTTTCTGCATTTCCTATTTCTTTCAGAGAGACTATAGCCGCTCCGTGATCATATTTCTGGTAGTATTCTTTTCCATTGCGTCTAACCTTTGCTTCAAGCCAACTGGAAAGAGCATTAACAACAGATACACCGACACCATGAAGACCTCCTGAGACTTTATAGGCCTTGCTATCAAATTTTCCACCTGCATGAAGGGTAGTCATAACTAGTTCTACACCCGATTTATTGTATTTCTTATGCATTGCAACAGGTATGCCACGACCATCATCGATAACTGTCACGGATCCATCCTTGTTTAATGAAACAATGATTCTTGTCGCAAAACCTGCAAGAGCTTCATCGATTGAATTATCCACGACTTCATAGACAAGGTGGTGAAGCCCCCTCTCATCAGTACTACCGACGTACATTGCTGGGTTTTGCTTTACTGCTTTCAGGCCTTCTAGGACCTGTATCGAATCGGTGTCGTAGCTTCCATTTTCTCTACTTTTTTCTTCACTCATAGTCTTCACTTCATGTTTTAATATTTACACTAACTCAGTATGTTTTTCACAAGGAATTTTCCTATCCCATCTCCGAGAGTAAATTTATAGTATTTCATATGGAGTAAATGCTAATAAATGTTACTATAGAATGGGCGCTAATTTTTTAAAAAAGTGTTAAAAATAACGTATCTTATTACAAATGTCAAAATGTGAGGGAGATCGCTATGAAAAAAAGAGGTTTATTTATTGGTTATAATGCGTTATTTATCATCATTTTACTGCTTGTTGTGCCATTATTAGGCATTTCAACCAGTGCAGCAACTGATACTGAACTTGCAAATCAATATGCTCCAATCTTGTATTTTGAAGGAGCGGAAACTTGCTATCCTGTTGATGTTTCTTATCACATAAGTAACTCATATCTTTATCAAATAGGAACTGATCAACCAATCGATACATCACCAACACAAGAAAACCTTTCTAGTTATACGTCGAATGAGTATTATCTTGATAACCAGAGAGGGATAATTGAGGACAACGGAATTATTAATGATTATCGTAGTGAGATGAATTCTCTTGGATATACAGTTTATTCACATGTTACGCCTAGTGGTGTAAATACAGTTGTTCAATATTGGCTGTTTTATGCTTTTAATAAAGGAGATTTAAACCAGCATGAAGGGGATTGGGAGATGGTACAGATTGTCCTTTCTGGTGGAAATCCTACTCTTGTTATGTATAGCCAGCATCATAGTGGCCAAAAAGCAACATGGGATCAAGTTGAACGTGATGGTAACCATATTAAGGTGTATGTAGCTCGTGGCAGTCATGCAAATTATCTACGTTCATATTCGGGTAAGCTTGGAATAGCAAGTGATAATGTTGGAAGTAATGGAAAAATATTACAACCAAATGATTACACACTGGAGTTGCTTGAATCACAAGAATGGCTTAGCTTTGGTGGTCGCTGGGGTTGGGCTGGTGGAAATGCTGCCGAGGCAACAGAATCAAGTGTGCTTGGGTTGGCTGGTCCGCTTGGTCCACAACTTAGACAAAATAGAGAAATGTGGGAAAATCCTGTTTCATGGGGTAACACTCTTCAAAGTGCTGATGAAAATATTTTTTTGGTAGAGATGTTTCTTTATAATTTTGTCTCGATCTTTATTTTATTGACAATTGTTTCTCTAGGAATAGCGATATTTCGGATATATAGACGGCATAAAAAAACTGGTCTTGGACCACGGATTGTTTCATTATTATACATTGATGGTTTAAATTTGAAAAGTATTGGGAATATTCTTTGTCTTATCGGAATAATTGTAGCTATTGCAGGATTATTTAATGCCTGGTATAGCATTTCATATGGATTTTCAGGTGGTGCTGATGTTGAAGCTTATTCTACTAGTGGTTTGGTTGATCTTATTAAAATAGATGGAATAGATGGCATTAGAATAACGGTTCCGGGTCAAAGTGGTCCCACACCTATTGGTTCGTTTTCATTTCCATTTTCTTTACTCATTGCTATTGGTCTTGTTTTTCTTGTTATAGCATCCATTGGCATATCCAAAAGCAAAAAACTGGGAAATAAATATATATGGCGTGGGTTGAAGCTTGTTATGCCAATTATTGTCATATTGATAGCTATTGCTATGATGGGAGCACTCATACCTTCTGATATAGCTTCAGAAAGTGACGATAGTATAAACATGGGAAATATGTTTAGTGGATTCTCCACCTCTCCATTGGGGGGTGAATCATCTTTTACAATATCTGGAACAAGTGGCCAGATAGACTTACAGTGGGGTCTCGGACTTGGAGGAATATTACTCTTGCTTTCTGGAGCAATATTTATAATTGCAGGAATTTTAGAAATAGCTGCAAAAACAATGTTTTTTGAAAGTAAAGTAGTTGAAAAATCCCGGAAACAAAAACCAGAGAAACCTACAAAGATTGAAGAACCAAAGAAAACATCGGAGGAGATTAAACCGTTAGAGTCTGAGGTTTCTAATGAAAATAAAACCGAACAAATGAAGGAAAAACTATGATTGTTAATGCTGATTTGCACATTCACTCTCGTTTTTCAGGTGGTACAAGCAACAAGATGAACATTGAATTGATTTCCTTGAAAGCTCCTAAAAAAGGAATACAGGTCATGGCAACCGGCGATTGCTTGCATGGCGGATGGATGAAAGAAATAAAGACATGTAATGTCATTGATGATGGTACATTTGAGCTGAATGGAACACGTTTTATCCTCAGCACTGAAATAGAAAGTAGGCACAGAGTTCATCATTTGGTGTATTTTCCTAGTTTTTCTGTTGCTGAGGATTTTAAAGAAAGAATTAAATCCAAGTCAAAAAATCTTGAAAGTGATGGCAGACCAAATGTCGATATGAATGGGGAGGAACTCGCAGAACTTGCAAGAGATGTTGATGCACTGATTGGCCCTGCACATGCGTTTACTCCTTATACTGCTGTGTATGCCTATTACGATTCACTCAAGGATTGTTACGGCGATCTTGCTGATTATGTGTCGTTTGTTGAGTTGGGACTCAGTGCTGATGCTGATTTTGCAGATAAAATACAAGAGCTACATCGGTTAACGTTTTTGACCAATTCAGATTGTCATAGTCCTCATTCAGTACGACTTGCACGGGAATTTAATCGATTTGAAGTAAGAGATGCGACGTTTGATGAAATCAAAAAAGCAATTCTTAGAATGGGGGGAAATAAACCTGTATTAAATGTCGGTTTACCACCCCAAGAGGGCAAATACCATGAGTCAGCATGCAGCTCGTGTTATATTCATTATACACTTGAAGAGGCACAACGAAGGCGATGGAGATGTAGCTGCGGAAAACGGATAAAGAAGGGAGTTAAAGATAGAATCAATGAGAGAGCTGACTTTAAAGAACCACAACATCCTGATCACCGACCTTTATATGTCCATCTCATTCCTCTGGCTGAGATCATTACAAAAGCTGTTGGACAACGTAATCCGTTTACACAAACAGTAACTAAGCGGTGGCATGAACTTGTGTCTGCATTTGGAAGTGAGATAAATGTGTTGCTTGAAGTAAATATTAACGATATTGCACGGGCTACTGCACCTGCTATTACTGAGGCAATACAAGCGTTTCGTGAAAACAAGGTCATCATCCAACCAGGAGGCGGTGGGCAATATGGGATAATAGAACTTCCGAAGGAGGGAGAGATACTTACTGTGTCTTTATGTCCAGAAAACAAACAAACAAGTCTTTTGGACTATTAGGGAGGAGTGATATTTTTTGGATTATGATATTGCAGAACAGAAGATTAAAGAAATTATTTCGGAAAGCGACTCTTCTCGCCTGTTACAGAATTGTATAGGGTACCTGTATGAAAAATTTGCTAAATACAGTTGGGCAGGCATTTATATTATGAAAGGAAATAATTTAGTACTCGGTCCGTGGAAAGGCAAGCAAGCTACAGAGCATACAAAGATACCTATTGGAAAAGGAATTTGTGGACATGCTGCCAAAACGGGTAGAACCGAAATAGTTTCTGATGTTTCATCAGATGATCGATATCTTGCTTGTTTCGTTTCTACACGATCAGAGATTGTTGTTCCTATAAAGAAAAATGGAAAAATAGTAGGTGAAATTGATATAGATTCGGATATTCCAAATGCATTTGACAGTAAGGATGCCGTTTTTTTAGAAAAAATAGCAGATATGCTTGCTAAGCATATCTAGTAGATGATTTTTCAGCACTCAAGATCTTCATCACAGCCGTATAGACTCAGAAAAGGTTCGTTCATCACAATATTTTGAATCGATGTACTTTGATTTAAGATTTATTGTTCTGTTGGGTTTGGTAGCTTCTGAAGGTTTTTAATGTATATTTTTGCCCAGGTGAATGCTACTGCAGATCCTGTAAGATTTGCAGCTACCATTCCCCACCATGCTCCAGGTAAACCCATGCCTAGTGTGATGGAGAAAAGCCACACTAATGGAGGTGTTAATATGATGCTTCGAAAGATAGTGACAATTAGGGCACTCGTTCCCTTCCCTGCTCCTTGAAACATGGATGAAGAAAGCATGCCAAAGGCGATTCCAGGGAAGAATATGCAAACTATTCTTAGAAAAATTATAATGTCATTTGTGAGATATGCTGAGGCTTCTGCCAAGGTAAATAATAATGTTATCATGGGGGCAAAAAAGAAGATAGATAATGCGATGGCTGATTCAATAATAATACCAATTTTTAGGGCATACATATATGAAGTGTTTAGTTTTTTATATGCGCGTGCTCCATAGGCCGCTCCTGTTACTGAGACAACTGCTGTGGAGATTCCTATAAGTGGCATGGTTGCCATTGTTGCCACTCTCCACCCTGCGGTAAAGATTGCTACCCCATATTCTGGTTTTTCCACTCCGCTGATGATACCGATTTTGACGAGAATGATGTTCATTATCAACATGGTAATTGACATGGATATCTGCATCAATGATGCAGGAAAACCGATTTTGAAAATGTCTTTTATAATTGACGTATCGAAGTGGAATCCACGGAAACGAAATGAAAGATATGTGTTTTTTTTTAAAAACAACCAATAAAAAAGCAGTAATGAGGAAACACTCATTGATAAAAGGGTGGCCCATGCGGCACCAGCAACTCCGAGTCCAAAGGTGTAGATGAAGATGGGATCTAATGCTATGTTTAATACCATACCCAGTACCATAGCATGCATTGCTCTTTTTGCATCTCCTTCTGCCCTTAGTATTGCGTTTGCTATAAATGAAAAAAAGATGGTAACTGTCCCGATTGCTATAATTCGAGCATAGAGTGTTGCCATGGCTAATGTTTCTCCAGCACCGATTAAGCTGAAAATATCCCTTGCGAAAATAAAAAACGATATTGTAAACAGCATTGCAATTACGAGCATGATGACTAGAGTATGAACTGCTACGTTGTCTGCCCCTTCTTTATCACCTGCACCAATTCTCCGAGATATTGCCGCTCCTCCACCGACTCCAAGGCCATTAGCAATTGCTAGTGCCATAAAAAAGAAAGGAAAAACAAAACCGACAGCAGCAAGGGCGGTAGAACTAATACTTGAAACCCAGATCGCGTCAGCTAGATTATAGACGGTAGTGACTGACATTGCCACCATCATCGGTATCGAAAGTTTGATAATGGCTTTTTTAGGATCGCCAAGTAATGTTTTAACGCCTTTAGTTTGCAGATCGAGCTTTAATAATGGATCAGTTTCAACTGAAAAGTTTTCTTTCACGGGCGGAGGGAAATAGTGAGCTCTATTTCAATATTGTGATAACTATCAACTAAAATACAGATAAAACGAGAGACCTTAATGAAAAATTTCAATAATAAATGTATAGAGCAACCTAATGGTCTCAGGAATACTGAGATTTTATTGTTGATAAAAATTTTGTACCATAAACTATAAGATTTTAGAATTTATATTCGCTGTGTGGTGAGGAGATATCATACTTACTTTTTAGAGATAAAGGAATTAAAAAAGAAATATGATAAGGCAATGGTTGATGATAAAAGTAGACTTATAATGTAAGAATTTATTTTGGAATTGAAAAAAGTATGAAAGAAAGAATATTGACAGTAGGAGTTGCTATTCTATTATTAATCGTATCGTTTAGTGGGTGTATTGATGAGAAATCGAAGTTGATTTACGTAGATGATGATGGAGGGGCAGATTATACTCAGATACAGAACGCTATAGATAATGCTTCTGATGGAGATACAATCTTTGTGTATAATGGAACCTACTTTGAAACATTAGTGATCAATAAATCAATTAATTTAATTGGTGAAAGTAAAGATAAAACAATTATTGATTGTCAAAAAAGTAGTGAAATCAATCAAACTAATATTATTCTTATTAATGCAGATAGCTGTACAATCAAAGAATTAAAAATAATAGGCCCAGGTACTTCATCAGATATGGTGGGAATTAATATAAACGCATCCAATAACACCATTTCAAATAATATCATCTTGAAAAATTATAAAGGTGTTTATATTGGCAGAGATTCAAAAAATAATAATGTTTCATGGAATACCATTTCAAATAATTTATATGGTATTGCTACAAGTTTCTCAGATAATAACAATATTTCAAAAAATAACATCTCCCTGAGCAGTTTTTACGGCATTTATTTATCTGTATCACACACCAATAACATTTTTGATAACACCGTTTCATATAGTGATTTTTATGGTATTCGAATAAAAGCTTCAGAAAATAATAAGGTTTATGGTAACACCGTTGTTGATAACAAACATGGTGTGTATCTATGCTGTGGATCAGGAAATAACATAATATATTATAACATATTTAAACGAAATATTGAATGGAATGCTCATGATGATGTATATAATCAATGGGATAATGGAAGCGTTGGAAATTACTGGGATGATTATACTGGTGAAGATGATAATAGTGATGGTATTGGAGATATACCATATAACATACCAGATGAGGGAGGAGACATCTATAACGAGGATAGATATCCATTGATGAATCAATTCGATATCTAATCTAAAAAAGTCATGCTTAAAAGTGGGCTCGGAGAGATTTGAACTCTCGACCTCCGCCATGTCAAGGCGACGTCATAACCACTAGACCACGAGCCCTTTTAATTGCACTTTTTATGGGTAAAATTGCTTGTCTGTTCTATGTCGTGCAATCTCAGAATTTCTAGTGGTTTTTAAATGTTTCATTGCCTATTTGTCAAATGATTTGAAATAATTTACACTAAAAATATTAAAATATGTTATTCGATGGTTTTTATTTATATAAATTCTTTTTTTAAGAAGTTACCGGAAACTCTCCAGAATAAAGATCAAGTATCGTAGGATGCTGCTGGCCAGCCATGTTTAACCAAAACTCTGCAAAAGTAAAAGCTTCTTCCGCAGAGTTTATTCCATCACCATTTCCAAAGAAATCGGCCCATCCCGTGAATCCGTTTATTAATAAATCTGAAAAGTCTGATCCATAGGATACCTCATCTTCTCTACAAGACATCAAGACGACTCTACCTTGTGTTGCAAAATCCTCTATAAAACCTTGAGTAAAAGTTTCAGCAGTATATTCCTCTTGTATAGATCCTTCAAACATTGGGTAATCATTGAATCCGCCACTAAAACAACTATCTACAATAAGACAGACTCCTTGTGATTGCAATAAACTAAGGAAAAAGTTCAATAGATCATCCCAAATAAACGCATACCATTTATCAAAACCGTCATACATAACAAGGATTTCGTCCGCACCATCGCTCTCGTCTTTTGGTGGAAGATCTACAGGATAACCACTGGGATTTTTTAATGGGCCCCCATGTGTTGTTAAATATATAAGTGACATATCGTCGCTATCTTCATTTTGGATCAACCAAATGAGTTCCTGTATAAGCCTACGACCAGTAGCCTCACTAGCAGTAACTTTATGGATGTGATCTGCCTGCCATTGGGGTGAATCAAGAAGTACATCGTACAGATCATCGACAGCCTCAAGCATTGACGGGCGATCTTGATGTGGATTATTTTTATAGACCCCAACCGCAAAAAGCAATGCCCAGTATTCTGTTCCTGCAACTTCCTGACTATCAGTTAATTTTTGCACATCTATTTTGTTATTTCTCTTTGTTGTTTCCTTTGTATTTAATCCTGCGTTGCAAACAGGTGAAACAAGTAGCGCTATGCAAATAATCGCTATCATCGTAAATTTCATATTAGCAGTACCTTTCATTTTTAACTCCCGTTATATAGATAGTACTAATAATATAAATTAGTTTCTATGTCCCCCCAGTTAAAATTTCAACTATGTTAAATTTTGGAATGTGAAATTTAATATGCAAAAAACTATTTCATGGCTTCACAATAACGGTATCGGAGAAAAAATATGGAAGCAATTATTCTCGCAGGTGGATTTGGAACTAGACTTAGACCACTAACATATACAAGAGCAAAAGCTCTACTGCCCATACTAAACAAACCCATGGTTTTCTATTTGATTTCTATGTTGCCCAAAGAAGTTGATAAGGTTATTTTGGCTGTAAACTATAGAAAAGATCAGATTGAAAAGCATCTTAAAAATAATGACTTTGGAAAAGAGATAATAGTAAACGATGAACCAGAGCCTTTGGGAACCGGTGGTGCTGTAAAATTTGCGGAAAAGCATATCACAGGACCATTTTTCGTATTAAATGCTGATATTATCTGTTCTTTAAATCTTGATGACATGATAGATTTTCATGAAAAGAAAAACGCTGTTTCTACAATTTCTCTGTGGCCTGTAAAAAATGTTTCTGAATTTGGTGTAGTAGATATGAAGGACGATGGAAATGTAATTGGTTTTGTAGAAAAACCAAAACCCGAAGATGCACCATCAAATCTTATAAATGCAGGTGCCTATTTTTTAGAACCAGAGGTTTTGGACTATATAGAAACAGGACGTTTAGTTTCTATGGAGAAAGAGATATTTCCCCAAATTATTAATGATACCCGGAAATTTTTCGGTTTTGAGTTTAAAGGGTACTGGACAGATGTAGGTAGAATACAAAGCTATATTGATGTCCACAAATTCCTTCTGAAGAATCAACAGTTGGAATACTCTAAAGGAAATACTTGTGAAATCAATGGAAAACTTTCTGAGTCTTGCATTGGAAATAATGTTTTTATTGGAGAAAATTCAAACTTGGAATCTACAATTGTTTTTGACAATGTAAAAATTGGAAAAAGAGCAGTATTGAATAACTGTGTAATTGGAGAAAATTGTAAAATAAATGATTGTTCTCGTCTTACAAATACAGTTGTTGGTGACAATGAAATAATTGTTGAAAATATAGTTTTAGATAATAAGATGGTTTGGAACCAACCTGTTCCTCACGGATATCCAAAAAAACAGATAGGCAATGTAATAGGGGAATAAACATGATAAAATCTATATGAGGTGTTAAGTTATGCAATTTTGTGGGTGTTTTAGATGACAAAATTATTCGGTACAAATGGCATAAGAGGCGTTGTTAATGAGGATATGAACTGCGAGCTTGCCCTTGGGATTGGTAAAGCATGGGGTACGCTTTTAAAAAAGACTATTGCAAGACCAAAGATCGCTATAGGAACAGATGCAAGATTGTCAAATGATATGTTAAATGCTGCAATTACTTCTGGACTACTTTCGACAGGATGTGATGTTATTGATGTAGGTTTAGTGCCTACACCTACATTACAGTACACGGTTAAAGAAAAAGATTTCGATTCAGGCGTAATAATTACAGCTTCTCATAACCCTCCCCATTTTAATGGCATCAAAGGAGTCGCCAGTGACGGAACAGAATTTTCTAAAGATGTAGAAGAAGCAATAGAGAAGATCTATTTCGAAAAAAACTTCTCACTGGCAGATTGGAGAGATGTTGGAAAACATTCAACTTGGGATGAAGCCATTGATCTCTACATAAATGGAATTTTGTCAACTGTTGATGTTGATCTCATAAGAAAACAACAATTTCATGTTGTCCTTGATTGTGGAAATGGAGCAGGTTGTGTAGTTACTCCGATTCTTCTTGAAAAATTAGGCTGCAGAGTTACTGAGCTCTACTGTAAACTCGATGGAACATTTCCTGGGCACAATTCAGAGCCCCTTCCCGAAAATCTTGGCGATCTCATGAAAACTGTAAAGGAATCAGATGTGTCTTTTGGTATGGCTCAAGATGGAGATGCAGATCGAGCCATATTTATCGATGAGAATGGAACGTATATATGGGGTGATAAAACACTCTCCCTTGCAGGAAAATATATAACTGAGGAGACGAAGGGAGGTATATCAGTTACACCTGTGACAACATCGACCTGTTTTGAAGACACTATACAAGATAGTGGGGGAGAGGTGATATACACACGAGTTGGATCGCCTATTGTAGCAAGAGAGATGATGGAGAAAAATGCAGTGTTTGGCGGAGAAGAAAACGGCGGTCTTATTTTCCCTGAATTACAATATTGCCGCGATTCGGCGATGTCTCTTGCAAAGATACTTGAAATACTCGCAAAGAAAAAGAGACCATTGTCTGAATTAATTGCAGAGTTACCAATTTACGAAGTATATAAAACAAAGATGGCATGCCCAAATGATAAAAAAGAGGCGGTTATGAGAGCATTAGTTTCTAAAGTTAAGGACAACGGGGATGTCATAAAAATTGATGAGACCGATGGTGTCAAGCTTTATGTAAAAGGTGGATGGATTTTGATGCGACCTTCTGGAACAGAACCTATTTTTAGAGTATATGCTGAATCAAAAGATAAGCATCAGGCGGAGCAGTTGGCATCTACTTACAAAAAAATAGTGGAAGACATGATCCAGAGTATGACTACATCATAGTTTTCAACAACATAACACTATAACTGTTAGGTAAAATCTTATAAATAAGAAGAGTATACGCTATCAAACCCTGTAAAAGAAAAAAGAGTATGAAAAAGAATAAATACTAAATTGAAATGTAGTTAAATGGAGGTAAAATTATGGCAGATAAGCCACACATGAATATGGTAATTATCGGTCATGTCGATCACGGAAAATCAACGCTAGTTGGACAGATATTGCTTCAAACTGGACAGTTCCCTGCACACATGGTCGAAAAATATAAAGAAGAGGCAAAGGCAAAAGGGAAAGGAACTTTCGCTCTCGCATGGATATTTGATAATTTGAAAGAGGAGAGGGAGAGAGGACTTACAATAGATGTAGCCCACAAACGATTTGATACGGATAAATTCTATATCACAATTATTGATGCTCCTGGTCACAGAGACTTTGTAAAGAATATGATCACGGGAACATCGCAGGCTGATGCCGCGATTCTTGTTGTAGCGGCCCCAGAGGGAATAATGGCTCAGACAAAAGAACATATGTTTCTTGCAAGAACTCTTGGTGTTAAACAGATGGTCATTGCAATCAATAAAATGGATGATACAAAACCAGCCTACGATAAAAGCAGATATGAGATTGTAAAAGACGAGATTGAAAAACTTGCAAAAAGTGTTGGTTACAAAGAGGACCAACTACAATATGTTCCAATATCCGCATATATCGGTGACAACATCAAGGAAAAAGGTAAAATTGACTGGTGGAGTGGAGGCACCATTCTAAAAGCAATTGACAACTTTATTATTCCTGAAAAACCGACCCAGCTGCCCCTCAGATGGCCAATTCAAGATGTTTATACTATAAAGGGTGTCGGTACAGTTCCTGTTGGAAAAATAGAATGTGGAGTTATGAAACCTGGACAACAACTTATTTTCAAACCAAGTACAAAACCTGGCGGAGTAAACGGAGAAGTCAAAACCATTGAGATGCACCATGAACAAATATCTCAAGCAGTACCTGGTGACAATGTCGGCGTGAACTTAAGGGGTGTTAACAGAAATGACATTAGAAGAGGTGATGTTGCTGGGCCACCAAATGATCCACCAACAGTCGCAAAATCATTTACTGCGCAGATTATGGTGTTAAACCACCCGTCTGTAATAACGAAAGGATACACACCAGTATTCCACTGTTATACTTCACAGGTAGCTTGCAGATTTGAAGAGATACAAAAGAAACTTGACCCTAAAACCGGTACTGTAAAAGAGGAAAACCCCGACTTTATTAAGACCGGTGATGCAGCAATAGTAAAGATTGTGCCAACTCGACCAATGGTTATTGAACCCTCAAAGAAAATTCCACAACTTGGAAGATTTGCCATTAGAGATATGGGACAAACTGTAGCTGCCGGTGTTTGTTTAGAAGTAGAGGAAGCAAAATAAGCTTCTTTTTCTTTTTTATTTCAGCATAAAAATAAGGAGCACAAAGAATGCCAGCGCAGAAAGCACGGATATCACTTACCAGTACGGAATCAAAAAAACTTGAGGAAGTTTGTAATCAAATAAAGATGATTGCGGAAAGGACCGGTGTGGCACTACGTGGACCTGTTCCATTGCCAACAAAACATCTCAAAGTTCCATGTAGAAAATCTCCCGATGGAGAAGGAACAGAGACTTGGGACCGCTGGGAAATGAGAATCCATAAAAGACTTATTGATTTGGATGCAAGTGACAGAGTACTTCGACAACTCATGCGTATACAGGTGCCTGACGGCGTCCATATTGAGATTGTTTTAAAGTCTTAGAAAAACTCTTTTTATTAATCCCTAATACACTTTATATTAATTGACAATATACAGAGGTATATACGAAATAGTATGCTGAGGTAGCAAAGCCCGGCCTACCGCGCCGGCCTTGAGAGCCGGTTCTCCGCAAGGGGATCGGGAGTTCGAATCTCCCCCTCAGCGCTCTGTCAGTTATTGGGCGTGTGGCCTAGCATGGATATGGCACTGGCCTTCTAAGCCAGGGGTCGCGGGTTCGAATCCCGCCACGTCCGTACCCTCTTACGGGAGGAATTTTGATCAATACAGCGATTTTCGAGTTTGTGCTGATTCGCCCTTAACTTAATAAAGGCTAAATTACGCTTTCCTCTCATTCCTGATCTGAGGACGTTTATTAGCCATGATATCGAATCTTGCTGATAGCATTGTTCTGCTAAATGAATATAGTTTGCAGTTCTGTTAATGTTCTTATGACCGTGCCGTTGAGCTACGTTCATTAAAAGCACCCAAAACCGTTAATAAGATTTATACATTTTATAAATTGGCGATAGGATGCAGATAGATTATAAGAAAAGGCATATTGAAACTGAGAAGAAATTCTATCAGAAAATGAATAAAACGAAAACGTTTCTACTAACTTTGGTAATTGTTGGAGTTGGATCTCTCTTTCTTTATATTCAGTACTGGTCAATAGAGCATTCTGGGGCAATGGAATTGTGGTTCTGGACTTTGATAGTAGGCATTTTATTTGCTGCTCTAACATTGATCGGATATTCTGTGTTTGAGTATGAAAGGAAAAAATATATAGAAAATTAGATTTCTTATTTTTCCTGTCTCCATTGCACCCTCCAAAAATGTTAATATGCTTAATATTAGATTTAGTATTGTGTGAATCCTGGTAAAAATGATACTCCGTTAGTGGTTTTTCTTGTACCTTACATAATCTATCTTAGTATAATGATTTTATTAATTTATCAATCATTGACTTCTGAAAGTGAAGATTTTTGGATTCTTCTGGGATTTTTAATTGGAACTTCCATGCTGGTATTAATACTATACATCTATAAACCACGCAAGAAAAAATAACCATTTTGCCTATTCCATGATGCATCTTGGATATTTGCCATGAAAACGACTATGAAACACCATGTTATTGAGCAAAACCCGTCATTTCTGTAATGGAAAATGAACAAGCATTATTTTTCCGCTCCAATTTCAATAAAAATTCGTTTGACTTACCATTTCAGGAATAAAAATATAAGATAGACGCTGTTGAATTTCTATTGTTATAAACTAGTTATCTTGCCCTGCAATTGGATTTATAAACGATGTATTTTGATTTTTTTACGTTAGAACTATTACTTCTTCGCAACTCCCTGCAAACCAAAAGTGGGCAGGGTATAATCTGATCGGTTTCGTCCTTATCAACCTAAATTCACCTTCAAATCCTGTTATTATTACAGTATGTTTTTTAGTAAAAGACGTTTCATTTTCGTTTTCTACTATAGAAGTAACGTACGAAAATCTTTTCAGAATTGGTAATTGAGGAATATTTTTGGTGTACTTCACTGAGAAAGCAAGATCTTTAACATTGATAGAAATATTGGGAAATATAAAATGGTAGCTTCTGGTACCAAGAATCATTTCTATCAGTGCAATCTTCAAAAATGGCCCGTCAATTAGAGTAATCTCAGCGGCATTTAAAAATGGTGAAATAGGACCAACTGTCGAAATCTCTGTTTTGTTTTCATTATTCGAAAGAAATTCTAAACATTTTTCAGGTATCTTACCTTTAATATCTATTTCCTCAGCAGGAATTAAGCTATCTTTAGCAGTAACTATGCCAACAAGAAAGCTTGTCATTATCAATGCTATTACAAACATTCCAATTATTTTCTTTTTCATGATTTTCCCCCAAACACATAATTTAAGTAAATATTAATATTTAAATATTTGTTTTAGATATAAAGCTTTCCACCCAAAAACAAGTGGTCTCCCAATTATTATCTTATGTTTAATAAAAAAATGAAAAAAAGAGATATCGTACAGAACTTTTAGATTCTTTTTCTAAACATCCAAATTTTTTTCCTTCGAGTACTTCCCGTAAGGAGTCTATCTGTTTTAAACACCCATACGACAATACTTATTGTTACAGCTGCAAATATTGATACATAAATAATACCACCAATGACAAGCAGGTAGTCATTGAAGATGAGTGCACGTGTCGCCATCATTGGATGTGAAAATGGTATTGCAAAAAGCAAACCTTTCAAAACAAGAGGTAAGGTATCAAAATCAGCGAACATTGTTATGAACATTGGTATCATTGCAAGCATAGTCACTGGAAATACAAGAGTCTGTGCGCTCTTGTAGTTCTTTGCGAATGTTCCCAGCAACATACATAGAGCGAGAGCTGAAATTAATGTAATAAATAAAGATATTCCAACTAAAACAAAATCTTGTGTGGTTAATATAAGTCCATAATCTGCTAAATTCAATTCCTCTGACATCTGGAATCCTTGAAAATAATTCCTCATACCAAGCATGTATATCACTGCAAAAAGCAGCCCAATAAATGCGCTTGCCGCAATCTTTCCTGTAACAATACTTGTTCGTTTTACTGGAAGAGTAAGCAGTGTTTCTAATGTTTTGTTTTCTTTTTCGAGAGCCATTGATGAAATAACCATTTGCCCTGCGAAGATTATCAACATCATGATTACAATCGGCATGAATAATGATTGGGAAGACAACATACCAGTAATTGTTCCAGGGGAAAGTCCAATTTCTTTATCTTTAAAATATGTAGTATCTATTCTTGATGTAGGCCATAAAGCAATACTAGCATTAATAGTTGTATTGTCTTCGATAAGGATTTTTGATATCTCTCTGTTTAATGATGAAATTAGTCCTTCTACCACTTCTGATGAGATAGTGTCAAACAGCCCTGCTCCCCTCATTATCCAATATACGTCAATTTCTCCACGAGTATCGTTTAATATATCTCTAGAGAAATTCTGTTTGATTATAATTAATGCCACCCCTTCTTTTTGTTTGACCTGATCTAAGCCATAAGATTTATCTGCAATATCGGTTGAATTGAAAATTACTTCAGAATTATT
>JAUWBM010000166.1 GCA_030601705.1 Thermoplasmatota archaeon | reverse complement strand
GTAATTGCATACTTGTTCATTTTCCTCTATAAAATGAAAACAGTGTTCGTTGGGTAGTGATATCATGATAGAAGTAAAAGTACAAAATATTGTAGCGTCTACAGCTTTTGCAGATAAGTTAGACCTGGATATGATAGCGAAATTAGAAGAAGCCAAATATGAACCGGAACACTTCCATGGTTTGGTATATCGGCTAAGTGATCCGAAAACTGCAACCATTCTATTCAGAAGTGGTAACGCTAATTGCACCGGAGCGAAGAATGTTGAAGATGTACATAAAGCTGTTGAGTACATAGCAGATACGATGAGAAAGCTGGGTTTACATATATATAAAAATCCTATAATAGCTATTCAGAATATTGTAGCTGTGGCTGACTTGGGGGAAGATCTCGATCTTACTGGGATAGCTATTGCTCTTGGCATGGAAAACATAGAATATGAACCTGAGCAGTTCCCTGGGATGGTTTATAAATTAAAGGAACCTAAAGTAGCTATGTTGCTCTTTAGCACTGGGAAGATAGTGTGTGTCGGAGCGAAGAACGTTGAGGATATATCAAGGGCGGTAGAGAAATTATCAAAAGAGCTTGATTCGTTGGGACTTCTTCACTAGTGAAGAGGATTCTATGATACGGAGAAAATATTGGTATGTATCTGATATATCAAGAAAATGTACTAAGTGTGGAAGGAGAATCAAAATTGGTATGACTTATTATATACCGCCTGATGCCGGTATTCTTTGCTCTGATTGTATGCAGGAGCATTTAAAGATAAGGAAAAAGGGATGATAAAAAATACCTAACACCCAAATTAAAATGGGATCAGATAAATCTGTAATCTCCTTCTATCTTTTTCCAAACCCGTGATAATTCATTGTCTCTGTAGTCATCTATCACATTGCACATAGAATTATATTTATACTTTCAAATATTTAAATTTGTCGAATATATTCTCGTTTATTGACGATGTTGATAATGTCTTAAATATGGTTTTTCAATCTAACTCCCCTATAGGAGACAGAAGGAATTCTAAGCTGGGATGGCAGAAAAGAAGGAGTGAAAGAGTGTAACAGAAGGATTAAGGTAAAAACAGTAATATACAATCCGGTGATATGATTGTTGGAGAAGAATTGTTGGCATGATTTAATTGACGAAGAAAGAAGTGCAAAAAGTGGAAGAAATCGTTAGATGCCCCGAATGCGGTAGTACCCGGATTAGTAACGATTATGTGAGGGCAGAAACGATATGTGATGTTTGCGGTTTTGTCATTGATGACAATCTCATTGATCAAGGTCCCGAATGGCGTGCATTTGACAGTGAACAACGAGAGAAGAGAGAGCGAACTGGATTACCGATGACCTATACCATTCATGATAAGGGTCTCAGTACCACAATAAGTTGGGCGAACAGGGATTCCTACGGGAGATCCATTCCAACGAGAAGCCGGGCGCAGATGTATAGATTGAGGAAGTGGCAGCATAGGATCAGGATTAGCGATGCTATGGAGAGAAACCTCGCCATTGCTCTCTCTAATCTTGATAGACTGTCATCAGGCATGGGTCTTCCTAGAACGGTGAGGGAGACTGCCGCTATGATTTACCGAAAAGCGGCGTTGAAAAATTTGGTTCGTGGGAGAACCATGGAGGGTACCGCCGCTGCTGCTCTATATGCGGCATGCCGGCAGTGTGGTGTACCGAGGACCCTTGATGAAATAGCAACAGTATCACGTATACCGAGGAAAACGATTGGGAGGAACCATCGGTATCTTGCACGGGAGTTGGGGCTAAAGATGACGCCGCCATCGCCTAAGGAGTATATCTCCAGGTTCTGCAATAAGTTAGGTCTCAGCGGTGATGTTCAAATGAAGACATTGGGGATACTCAAAGAAGCATCGGATCGAGAACTTGTCAGCGGCCGTGGTCCACTTGGCATTGCAGCCGCTTCTCTTTATATCGCAGCGATACTCTGTGGTGAACGACGAACACAACAAGAGATTGCATATGTTGCGGGCGTAACAGAAGTAACAATCCGAAACAGATACAAAGAACTTACAAAAAAACTAGATATAGACATCATCCTGTAGGCTTACCTTTCTACCTATTTGCTCTTC
The DNA here is from genome assembly GCA_030601705.1 of Thermoplasmatota archaeon. Lineage (GTDB taxonomy): Archaea > Thermoplasmatota > E2 > DHVEG-1 > DHVEG-1 > JAGLML01. The sequence continues at coordinate 2,164 of JAUWBM010000166.1, read as the reverse complement.
TTTTTAGCTAAGCATATTTCAATTGAAGATACGTTAGATGTTCTACCTTCTTCATTGGTAATGCTCTCAGTACCAATTTTTATCTCTTTTACTTTTGCATCTGTTACAAACCTGTTTCTTGTGATTTCTGCTGCGTCTACTGCTCTGCTAATGGCTCTGCCTCTAGCTTTTATTACCACTTCAGTTGAAGCGCTAAATTGAGTTACTACTGCAAGCACATAACTCATTGGCGGCTTATTTCCAACATATATTACGTTTTCATCTGTTCTTCTTTCTTTAGCTGCTCCTTTTTCTGTTGTTTCTTCTGCCATAATTTTTCTCCTCCAAACCTACAATTTCATAACCGCCTTTTCAACCATCAAGAGATAGTTATTCACCTTTCTTTTCCTTTTTTCTGTTTCAGATAACATCCCATACATAATCCTTTCGCTCTGGCTATATTGTTACACCCAAGTACGCTACAGATTTTCCCTCTGTTGCCTTGGTATTTCATTCTTCCTTCAACCCATCAAGATGATTATTCATGTTTTCCCTTCTTTTTTCCTTTATCTTTATATCTCCAACCGTAACCTGGGTATCTCATTGCTTTGAAATCTTCTAAAAATTCGTTAAACTCATTTGGTGTATGGAAACGGACTAATCTTACTATTTCCCCTGTTTTTTCATCAAATAACTCAATTACTGCTTTATATCTCGTTCCAAACCTACCCATTTTTCCTACATACCTACCTACAATTTCATAACCGCCTTAACCATTAACCATCGGGAGATGTTTCTTCATTTTTTATCTTTTTTCGGCTTTATTTCATAGATGTTTTTCCACGCCTTTTTGATACGTTGTCCAAAAGTTGTCATTTCATCACCCCTCACTCTCATAGTTCCATAAACATCAATCGCTTTATAAAACCAGTCCCCTGGGTTTTGCTGTAGTTCCGCAAGTTAAAGATTTAAGTGTGTGTAATGTGATTTTGATATGTTCTAACAAAACACAAAACACACACTTGGGATGGGAATGCACAAAAAGATATATAACACTATTTTGAAGTCATTGAAGAGAGATATTAAACTGCCTGTTTGTTGTAATACAATCCGTAGCAATCAAGAGATATTTGAGGTTCTATTACAGACCTCGTTTCTGAATCAATTTATTGAGACTACTGTAAAAGAACTCAGTTGCTTCTCAGAGGAGATATGTAGTGCAGATACGGTAATTAAAAGAATCAAAACTTATGGATGGAAGAACATACTTCAGGATTTTAAAACTATTAACTTACAACTGTTCAAGAAATGGATTGATAGGCCAAAAGGAAAAGTGTATCTGGCTGTAGATTATCATGATATACCTCGATATATTAAGAAGGAACGAGATTGGAAGCCTCGGATGAAAAATTGTGATGATATCGATAAAATTGTTCATAGTAGAAAACAATCTGGGACACATAACTTTCACAGAGTCATATCTGTAGATATTGTAGAAGATGATAAATTTACTGTTGATTTTGAACCTGTATTTCAGGATGTTGATCAAGGAAAAATGCCGATCTCTCTCTTGGAGAATGTTCGAAAATTAGTTGATATTAAAGCAGTGCTGTTTGATAGAGGGTTTTTTAAAGCAGTCACTGTAGATCGTTTAAAGGATCAGGATATTCCTTTTGTTATACGAGCGATTAAAACAAAACGGATCAATAGATCTTTAGAAGAATTCAAGAATATGAAAAGAGTATGGCATGTTTATGATTATGAATTTAATAAGACGGCTCATGATAGTGCTGATCGGAGAAGGATGAGAGTGAAGACAAAACTTGTCATTACTGATAGTTCAGTGGTTGAGAAGATATCTGCTGAGAAATATGATGAAGATGATCGATATTTTTTGTTTATTACCAATATGCCTGTAGATTCCCGATATACTGCGTTTCAATTGGCGAGGGATTTCAGGAAAAGATGGCGGATTGAAAATGGTTATAAAATGAAAAAACAGTTACGAGGTAAACCTGTTCTCTTTCTTATGCTGTAAGACTTTTTCTTATTCTATTGTCGTTTGTTTTGTACAATCTTTGGGTTAGTATAAACTCTAAATTGAAAAATCGAATTTGGAGTGGTTGTCATAAGTATGTCCACATCACAGCTTCTATAATGGCGTTCTTTTGTCTAATTAATATAA
>JAUWBM010000052.1 GCA_030601705.1 Thermoplasmatota archaeon | reverse complement strand
ATGGAGAATTTCAGGCTTCAAAAAAGATGGCTGAAGCAGCAGAATTCTATGAGGGAAAAACCGCTGCATTAAGACTTAGAGAACTTCAGACACTTGCAGAAATAGCTAGAGAGAAAAATCTTATAATAGTTCCAGCTGGGGACATAGGTACGGTTGCTGGTATTGCAAAAGCAGTTAACAAAAAAGTAGTAGAATGAAGTTAAAACTCTCTCTTACTTTTTTATTTTTTATTCTTATTTTTTTATCTACTATTGTATTTGCTCAAAACTCGAATGTACTTATCGTAGAAATATCAGATACCATTGATCAATCTACTGTTGAAATAGTACAAGAAAGCCTCCGGGATGCAGAAAATAGAAATTCTCAGGCCATAATTCTCCTATTGGATACGCCGGGAGGAGGATTACAGGAAACTATTGAGATCTGGGAATTAATCCGAAGTAGCACTAAACCCTTTATCGGATATGTATATCCTCAAGGATCGGCATCATGGTCTGCAGGAACGTTTATTTTGATTGGTACACACATTGCTGCAATGGCAGATAATACCATAATTGGGTCTGCACAACCAGTAGAAATTTCTTTCGAGGGAACAAGAACTATTAATGACTCAAAAACAATTAATGCATTAGTGGCGAGGTTACAAGAACGAGCAGATATTTACGGAAGAAATAAAACAATTGTTGGAGAGTTTATTACTAAAAATCTTAATTTAAATGAAACTCAAGCATTAGAATATGGAGTTATTGAGTTTGTTTCTGACTCCATTGATCAACTTCTGGATGATATTGATGGCACTATTATTAATACATCAGCAGGACATATTACCTTGCAAACAAAAAATGCTAAACAAATACTGTATTCTCCATCTTTTAAAATCCAAGTTCTAAAACTTATCTCAAATCCAATACTTACATCTTTAATGCTAGTACTTGGTATAATCTCCTTAATAATTGGTATCCAATCGCCGGGTTTTGGGGCAGAGGTGTTTGGTGTTATCGCAATTTTACTGTCGTTGATTGGCTCAGGTTTTAGTGTTTCTACGTTAGGCATATTTTTTATAACTATTGGATGTTTATTGCTTATTATCGAGTTATTTGTTATACCAGGGTTTGGTGTCGTTGGTATTGGAGGAGTGATATGTTTAATAATGGGAGCAGTATTTCTTATACCAACGTACTCTACTAGAGAATGGTTGATATCTATGGAATGGACTGATACCGCAATTATAAGTGTGCTAGTAGTTATTGGGCTACTTGCTGCCTTTTTTGTTTTTTTACTGTATAAAATATTGCAAATCAGACAGAAAAAGACCAGTGTTGGTACTTTTATTGGAGAAAGAGCCAAGACAATAGACCAGATTACCCCTGATAAACCAGGATATGTTCGTTTTAAAGGCGAATATTGGCAGGCCAAATCTGATACAACAATCGAACCAAATACTAAGGTAATTATTTTAGACAAGGACGAATCAACACTAATTGTAAAACCAAGAGAAAAATGACCAAACATTAATCAACCACTTCTTTCTTAGAGGGTCTGATTTCGATGGAAAACGGTATAACAAGTCAGTTTCTCGGCGGTAGCGATGAAATAGGCAATCTGGCGATGATACTAGAAATGGATGGTATGCGGTTACTTTTTGAATATGGTATGACCCCTAGCAAACCGCCATCTTTTCCTCTCCCACCACCCCCTGTTGATTTAACATTATTAACACATGCCCATCTTGACCATTCAGGGATGATTCCGTGGCTATGTGCCAGAGAAGATCACAGAATTTTAGCAACAGAATTAACGAGTAATGTCAGCAATATACTACAGAAAGACACAGTAAAAATCGCAAAGATGGAAGGGTATGCACCTCCTTTTAATAATGCAGATATAAAAGAGGCGGAGCACAGTTTTATTCCAGTTGAGCCGAAACAACGAAAAAGTATAGGAGATGATCACGAATTTCGTTTTCACTCAGCAGGACATATACCGGGTTCATTGATGTTTGAAATTGTTGGATCGAAAAAAATTTTGTTTACTGGAGACTTAAATGTCATTAATACAAAGCTTATGAAAGGAACAAAACCAGTTACATGCGACATTTTATTTTTAGAAACCACTTATGCAGGTAGAGATCACCCTAAAAGAGAAGAGTTAGAAAAGGGATTTTTGGATAAAATTGACGAGGTTGTAAATCGAGGCGGTGTGGCAGTAATACCTGCTTTTGCTGTGTCAAGGTCTCAGGAACTTGCGATTGTTCTTAAAAATTCAGGTTATAATGTTTGGTTTGATGGAATGGGCAGAAAGATTTCTAAGATGTTTCTGAAATATCCTAAGTGTCTTAGATCTGCAGATGATCTTAAAAAGGCATTAAATAAGATAAATTTTGTTCATTCAGATCATGGTAGAAAATTGGCATTGAAATCAGAGGTCATATTAACATCGAGTGGAATGATGGATGGTGGACCAGTTTTGAGCTATATGAACAAGTTAAAAAACGATCCAAAAAGTGCAGTTCTGCTCACTGGTTATCAAGTTGAAGGTACAAATAGCAGACTTCTTGTTGATAAAGGTAAGTTAGATTTCTATGGTGTTATTGAAAATGTAGAATGCGAAGTACAATATTTTGACTTCTCTGCTCATGCAGGACATAATGAATTAATTGAATTTGCGAAGGCCTGTAAGCCTGAAAAAATTGTGCTTTTCCATGGTGAGAATAGAGAAGCACTTGTAGAACCCTTAAAGAATGCTGCAGAAGTCTATACTCCTCATACTAAAGAGATATTGAATTTATAACTTAAAATTTTATTATAACTTTTATATGGTTTAATTATTAGAGGCGAACAATCAATCGTCTACAACAGGTGAAATTTCGATGGCTGAAATAACACAAAGACAAAGGTACGATTTTAAACGAAAAATTGAAGAGCTTAAGTCATGTAAAGGTAAACATACAGAGCTAATTTCGTTATATGTTCCTCCATCCAAACAGATCTTTGACGTCAACTCCTATCTCAAGAATGAATACTCTCAATCTCAAAATATTAAATCAAAGACGACCAGGAAAAATGTACTATCTGCCATAGAATCTATAATGAGTAGGTTGAAATATTTTAAACAGCCACCTGAAAACGGGGTTGTTTTTTTTGTTGGTCATAGAAGCGTTAGTAGCGATCAAACAGAGATGGTGGCGTATGTTATAGAACCGCCTATTCCCATTACAACATTTCTTTATCGTTGCGATTCTTCATTTTATATTGAACCTCTGGAGGAGGTTTTTACTGAAAGGGAAATATACGGGCTTTTATTGCTTGACAGGAGAGAATGTACTATTGGCATTCTGAGAGGTAACAAAGTAGAGTTGCTTAAATATATGACATCACGAGTGCCAGGCAAACATGGGAGAGGCGGGCAGTCTCAGAGAAGATTTGAACGTCTTACAGAGATTGCTGCACATGAGTGGTTTGTTAAATGTGGTGAGAAGGCAAGTGAAATATTTCTAACAGAAGAAAACCTAAAGGGCATTTTTGTAGGGGGCTCTGGTCCAACAAAACAATATTTTGTTGATGAAGATTATTTGCATTATGAAATTCAAAATAAAATTATCGATACTTTTGACACAGGATATACAGATGAGTTTGGGTTAAAAGAACTAGTTTCTGCAGCATCGGAAACTATGACCGACCTAAAAATATCCAAGGAAAAAAAAGTTATGAAGCGATTTTTTAAAGAAGTAACAAAGACCGAAAAAAGCCTTGCAGTATATGGGGAAGCACAGGTGAGAAAGGCCTTAGAAATGGGAGTCATTGATACACTTTTACTTTCTGAAGATTTGAGAAAATACCGATTAAAAATGAAGTGTCAAGCATGTGATTATACGGAGGACAGGACAGTTGATGAAGAAGCCTTAAATGATTTTTCACCACCAACTTGTTCAAAATGTAATACATCTATCCAGATGGAGGCCCATGAAAAAATAGATCTTATTGATGAGTTTTCAGATATAGCAGAGAAAATAGGGGCCAAAGTTCATCTAATTTCAAGGAATAGTGAGGAGGGAGATTCATTGTATAGGGCATTCAGCGGTTTGGCTGGTATATTACGTTATCCTGTAGATATATAATAACATTACATTAAAAAGTTTTTTAAAGTTGTAAAGAAGAATTGATTTTTAAATTTAGTTATTTTATAAAAACACATAAAATCGATGGTTTTATAAATAATGAAATATATTATTCTTATTGGTAGTACACCATGTCATCACGAGAGGATTTCAAGTCATTTATCCCATCAAAGAAGATTATACCGGAATTAACTATAAAAGCTGTTTTGGTCGGGGCGCTTCTTGCCATTATATTAGGTTCAGCAAATGCGTATCTTGGACTTTACGCCGGAATGACAGTTTCTGCTGTTATACCTGGGGCTGTAATGGCCTTTGCTCTTCTTAAACCTCTTAAAGGAACTATTTTAGAGGTAAACATTGGTATGATGGGGGCTGCCGCGGGTGAGGCTCTTGCAGCTGGCGTAATATTTACCATACCTGCTCTTGTTCTTCTTGGGACATGGACTGAGATTCATTATATTGAAACAACGATTATTGCTTTGCTTGGAGGTATTCTTGGTGTTTTATGGATGGTACCTTTAAGAAGAGCACTAATTATCAAAACAGACTTACCATTCCCTGAAGGAGTTGCTGTTGCTGCAGTTTTGACGACTACTGTTGGAGATACCTCACATGAGGGTAAAAAAGATGACGGCGGAGTTAGCGGAGTCTGGCTTATCGTAGGTGCTCTCACAGCAGGTCTATTCAAATTTGGGCAGACTTCCCTTAAAACATTTAGTGGGGCAATTCATGGTATAGTTGATATCGGTAAATTCAATATTGGTGGCGGAGAAAAGTCAGGTGTTTTTTATGGAGGATTTGCCGCGTCACCTGCACTTTTAGCTGTTGGATGGATAATAGGACCAAAGATTGCATCATTTATATTTGTAGGTGGACTACTTGGTTGGGTTATTCTAGCACCACTTATTGCACTTGCTGTTGGTCTGCCATCACCCACAACGTCAGCGGCTATAACCGATGCTCTTGCATTTGGAAACGGTAATTTTGATCTAGGTAGTATGATATGGGGCTTTTACCAAATATGGGGCGACTACATACGATATGTTGGTGTAGGTGCTATGGTCGTAGGAGGTCTTTATACCATTTTTAAACTGAGAACTAATCTTGCCACTGGAATAAAAGAAGCAATTGCCGGTATAAAGGGTGGCCAGATCGAAGCCAAAAAAAGAACGGATGAAGACCTTAATTTTAAATTTGTATTTCTCATGATTGGTGCACTTACACTTCCAATCTTTATTGTCTACGGATTAATATCAAGCCTGTGGGCAATTTCTGCAGTAATGGCCGTTTTTGCGATACTCTTTGCATTCATCGCAAGCGCGATTGCGGGATATATGGCTGGACTGTTAGGTTCATCAAACAACCCAATATCCGGGGTAACTGTATCTGTGCTTCTTATCACTTCTTTAATACTGCTGGGATTTGGTCTTTCCGGAAATACTGGTGCCTATGGCGTTGCGATATTAATTGCAGCAGTTATTTGCTGTGCTGCAGCTATTTCTGGAGATGTTCTTCAATCAATGACCTGTGGTCAAATGATCGGAGCTACACCCAAAAACCAACAGATAGCAGAAATAATTGGAGTGCTAGCTGCTGCACCTATACTTGCACTAGTAGTATCAGCACTTGATCAAGCGTATCGCATAGGAAGTACTAATTTACCTGCTCCTCAGGCATTTCTCATGGCTGGAATTGTAAAAGGGGTTTTAGGTGGACAAATGGTGTGGCCATTTGTTGTTGCAGGAGCAGTTCTAGCCCTTGTTCTCATACTTATTGATCTACCAGTGCTACCTGTAGCTATTGGTATATACTTGCCATTTACCTTAGTCGTACCTATATTTGGTGGCGGTATCGTAAGACACATTACAAATGGATTTATAAAAAAGAAATACGGAAGTGCTGGAGAGGAAGAAATCAGTGAATGGGAACTAGCAATCAAGCAAACAGATGTTAAACCAAAAGAAAAGATTATAAGAACGGGACTTCTTCTCACTGCGGGATTAATCGCGGGTGAGGCATTGACGGGCGTAATCGTAGCATTCCTCATCATTGGGGGCATAAACCTTGCAGTGTTTGATTACCCACCGATATTGCCCGGGGTACTCATATTCATCTTCCTTGCAATCTTGCTAGCGTATATCCCACTGAGGGAACTATTTGCTGACAAAGAATAAAGAAAAATACCGTCCACCAACAGTTGAAGAAATTCTTCAGTACAGACTGAGAAGAGCAGATTTTGAATGGTCTACAAATGCAGAAGGACTTGTTGAAATAAAAGTACCGAAGTTCAACGGCAACCTCGGTAAATCTTTTTGCAAGATAATTAAAAAAGAAAACATATTTACTGCCAACATGGACAAACTCGGATCTCTTGTATGGAAAAATTGCGATGGGAACAATACGGTAAAGCAAATTCTGGAAATAATTAAAAAAGAATTTCCTGAAGAGAAAAACATAGATCAGAGGTTCTTTTCATTTATTCAACAGATGGGAAGTCTGAACTACATTGACTATTAAAACTATTCAAGATGTGCTTTTTTTACCTTTAAGATGCCACTGTCTCTTTTCCATTCTTTTGATATTTCGTCTAAAACAAGTTTCTTTTGAAAGATGGGGCCATCCAAAACCAATGTCTCAAATTCTCCACCCTCACCCGCTTCGTTTATTGAATATTTTTTTCTTAATTTTATAAGTTCATCTATTGATTCTTCATTGATTGTTTTTCCAAGCCATGTTTTATCGAAACCGTGTGCAAACACACCGACAACGATTATTTTGAAACCAGCACTAATCTGATCTCTTAAAATTAACTCCTGATTCTTGTGCCATATTGGAGTAAATGATTTTATTTCCAATTCGCTGCAGATTTTTTCAATTCTTGTTCTTTGATATTCGGATGCAATGGCTCCACTTATGACGCCGTCTATTTTAAGATCCTTTAAGATATCTTTCAAATCTTCAAGTTCCTTTTCTTTTTCGCCTTTTGTTTGTTTTTTGATAAGAGGAATATCAATTGCTTCAGCTAGTTTTTCTGTGAGGTGTATATTTATTGAATGAAACATCCAGGAATCCCGTTTTTCGGGTTGTAGTGTTATAAGATGAGTAACATCCCATCCCCATTGTTGAGTAATGTAGATGGCAAAGACAGAATCCTTTCCGCCAGAAAAGAGAGAGGCTACTTTCATTATAATAGGTATCTCTTTAAACAAATAAACATTTATTGTATAAATCGCTTTAAATCTGAAATGTATTTAGGAGATATAGGATGAAAATAGGAATCATTAGTGGGCATAGCATAGCCAATCTCATAAAGGATCCAGAAAAAATTATGGTTGAAACAGCTTTTGGTGATATCTCTGTTGAAGTATCGAGAGAGAAAAAACATGACCTTTTTTTCATTAATCGACATGGAGAAAAATCCGATGTTCCGCCGCATAAAGTTAATCATCTTGGCAACATTCAAGCATTTGCCTCAAGTCATGTTGAATGCATTCTTTCGATAGGTACAGTTGGATCTATGAAAAAAAGTATACAACCGAGAGATTTTGTGATACCTCATGACTTCGTTGATTTTACAAAATCAAGACAGCAGACATTTTTTGATGATAAAAGAGTTCATGTTGATATGACAAACCCATATTGTCCGTCTTTGAGAGATTCCCTGATAAAAAATTGTAAGAAATTCCACGAAATTACTTTCCATGAAAAAGGCATCTACCTTGCGACGGAAGGGCCGCGGTTAGAAACTGCTTCCGAAATTAACTATTTTTCAAAGTTTGCCGATATCGTGGGCATGACAGGATCTCCCGAGATTGTGTTAGCGCGAGAAAGGAACATATGCTATGCATCACTTTGTGTTGTTTGCAATATGGCAGCGGGACTTCAAAATAAGTTAACTGCAGATGAAATATCTAGGATTTATACTGAAAAAGAGTCCGTAATTTCAAACATTTTACAGTTAACGATAGATTCTATTGATGTGGAAAGAGATTGTAACTGTAAAAACGATTTATCAAAGGTAACATTATGAAACAATACGAACTTATTGAACACACGGCAGATGTATGTATAAAAGCATATGGTAAAACTGTTTCAGAAACATTTGAAAATGCTGCCATAGGGATGTTTGACATTATAACTGATAAATCAACGATTGAGCCAGTTGGCCAATATGACATCCAACTTAAAGCACCAGATTTGGAACAACTCTTGGTTGATTGGCTCTCTGAGCTTTTATTTTTAAATGGTGCAAAAAATCTGGTGTTTGGTACTTTTGATGTTATCGTTGAGAAAAAACATCTTTCAGCACATGTATTTGGTGAAGAATTTGATAGCCCCAAGCATAAAAAGGGTGTCGAAATAAAGGCGGTAACATATCATATGCTGGAAGTCCGCAATAAAAAACCATATTATGTTCAGGTTCTTTTTGATATTTAATCAATAGGACTTTGTCTCAAAATTCAAATAGTTTCGGCCACCCTCAATTTTCATTTAAATAGTCGTAATTCTTTTCCGATTTTAGAAGCATCGCCGGACGGAGCCCATCTTATTTGATGTCACTTTTTTCTCCTCCTAATCCCACCGTCCGGTTTCTCCTCACCCTATTCCAATAGTAAGTATTATATGGGAAAGTTTTATAACAATCGTTATTTTATAGGTGAAATAATGGCTGAAAATAAGATTACGGAAGAAATGACAATACGAGAGGTAATAGATAAGTATCCAGAAACAGCTATGGTGTTTTCTAAATACAATATTGGCTGTATCGGTTGTATAGCAGCATCATTTGAAAGAGTAAAAGATATTGCTGGAGTTCATGGGACAGACGTGAAAGCTCTGATAAAAGATCTGAATGAAGCAGTACAAAACGGATAAAATTATAGTTGGCTCTCTGTAATTACCAACTCTCCATGTTTTATTCCTTTTAATGATTTAATGTTGTCTGCTAGTTTTTGTATGTTGCCGGTTTTTCCTTTTAAAACGAGAACTTCAAGGCAGTTGTGATGATCAATATGTATATGTGTTGTTGAGAGGATTTCTCGTGTATGATCATGTTGCAGATCAAGAAGTCTGTTTGTAAGATTTCCAGTATGGTGATCGTATATCATGGTTAGCGTTCCTATAGCCTCAGAGTTTGGATCCATGTGTTTTTCCGTTATCAAATCTTTTCTAATTATATCTCTTATTGCTTCTGAGCGGTTTGTATAGCCTTTTTTCTTTATGATTTTGTCAAATTTTTTGATTAACTCTGGTTCTATTGATACACCAAATCTAGTTATTTTTTCCATCGTAACACATTCTGCAGGTAATCGTAGCACGAATATAAATTTTTTGTTACCAAAAAGTTTTTAAGGTGGCTATTATTTTTGATGCTACGAAATTTAAAAAATTATTACTAAAATGGGGAAATTATGAATCATATATGGAAAAGAAAATACATGCTGATTTGTATAATTGCGATGTTGCTCTTGTCGTTTTTTACGATAACCACGCAGGCAGAAGAAACAAAGACCGCAATCATCTGTACAAATTCCATACTTGCTGATTTCACATCAAATTTATTGACAGAGAATGTAACTATAGAATATATCATGCCTGCTGGTGTATGCCCAGCACATTTCGATACTTGTCCTAGCGATGTGTCAAAGATCGCTTCAGCCGATGTCATCATCTCGTTAGGTTGGGAGCCCTGGCTTGCCAGTTTGTTAGAATCATCAGGAAATACGGATTATAAGGAGATCAAATGTGTTCAACTTGGAGAATGGAATATACCTTCTAACGCCAAAAAATATGTTGAAAAAATACGAGATGAATTAATAACCATGCTTGCAGCTTATAACAACACCATTCAAACGAATGCACAGCATTACTTGGAGCAGATTGATGAAACTGCTAAAGATCTGCAGGAGCAGATAGTGAACAATAATTTTCTTGATAAAAAAGTGATCTGTATGCAATGGCAAAAGGAATTTGTTGAATGGCTAGGTTTAAATGTTACCTATTCGTATGCTCCTCCAGAGGGGCTTTCAGTACAAGATGAACTTGATGTGATTAATGCTGCATCGGGTAGGGAGATTTGTGCTGTTATCGATAATCTGCAGAGTGGAACCGAATTCGGCGCTCGCGTAGCCTCAGAATCTGGGGCGAGTCATGTCATTTTTACAAATTTTCCTGGAGCAGTACCGGGGGCAGATACGTATTTAGAAATGATAACCTACAATACTCAACAGCTGATAAATGGTACTTTAGCCTATGAATATAAACAAGGTGAAATAGCCGAACTTGAAAGTATGATTTCGTCACTTGAACTTGAGCGGAATGCTTCCCTGTCTGGGGTAGTCTTACTTGGATTGCTTGCAGCCGTCTTCATTGTTCTGTACAAGAAAAAATAGTTGGTGGTATATCATGGATGAAGCATTGAAGCAAATCGAACGGTTCCACGGTCATCTTGGACCATATGCTGTGATCGGCTATAAAATGGGAAAAATCGCAAAACAAATACTGGGATCAGACTCGTTTTCAAAAAAAGTAATAGTGTGGACGGGGACAAAACCCCCAATATCATGTATCATTGACGGAATACAAATAAGTTCTGGATGTACTCTGGGAAAAGGAAACATCTCAGTAAATTTTGACGGCATTCCAAAAGCACGTTTTTCAAACAATGATGGAAAACACGTTGAAATTGTGTTAAAAACTGGCATTCAAGAGGAGATTGATACTACGGTGACTGAGGAAAATATAATTCATTATTCTGAGCAAATCTATCAGAGACCTAATCAAGAACTGTTTGATATTGCATAATTATATGTGAAGAGTGCCATGAACGTTATAGATCTGCAAAATGTTGAGACAATCTATGAAGGAGAGAGTATACCCGTTATTCATAACATTAATTTAACAGTTAAAACAGGTGAATTTCTTGCTATTATTGGACCAAATGGAGCAGGAAAAACCACACTTCTAGAAACAATCAATGGTATTCTCCCATATACTGCTGGACAAGGATTTGTATTCGAAAAGGAGATTCCAATTTATAAAACAGCAATTCGGAAGGAGATAGGTTACGTTATTCAAAATTTCGAGATGGATCCTCTGGCACCATTTTTAAGCAAAGATATTGTAATGTCCGGTAGAGCAGGAAAAATAGGTATGTTTCGGTTTGCCTCAAAAGAGGATTGGGAAATAGTCTGGTATAGTATAGGTCTTGTCGGAATGATTGATTTTGCCCATCGCCCCATCGGGAAGTTATCAGGGGGCGAATTTCAAAAAATTCTGCTTGCACGTGCACTTGCTCAGAAACCAAAACTCTTACTTTTGGATGAGCCATTTTCAAATCTTGATTTCTCTACACGCAGACAAATTGAGAAACTCCTGAATAGAATCCATGAGAAACAGCAGATGACCATCGTGATAGTCTCTCATGATCTCAGTTTTATCCCATCGAGATGTTCTCGTGTCATTGTTTTAGATAGGGGAAAAATTATCATGGATGGGAAAAAAGAGAAGATTCTAACATCTACGATGATCGATAATATTTTTCATAAAAAAGGAGTGAATCAATGATTGATATTCCTCTTGCATTACTTTTCACATCAATTCTTGGTGCTGTACTTGCGGGATTTGTCTGTTCTACTATGGGTGTCTTTGTCGTTCGAATGAACCTCTCTTCTATTGGGTATTGTATGTCTCATGCGGCTTTTGCTGGTGCTGCATTTGGATTGATGATTTCGGTTGACTCGTTGATTAGTGCCATGGTATTCTCCTTTGGAGTCGCATTTGTTCTTGGACCTCTTTCTGAAAAAGCACGGCTTGAAAGTAATGTTGTCATAGGGTTTTTGTTCTCAGTCATGATTGCCTTAGCATTTATCTTTCTGAATTTTATTCCGGGTCAGGCCGCTAGTGGTGCTGCATTACGCATTCTTTGGGGGAGTATCTTCTCAGTGGGGTACAATGATTTGATGTTTTTATTGCTGCTTTCTTTTGCCCTTATCTTCTTTATCGCATTGTTTTATAAGGAATTATTAGCGGTCATGTTTCATAGGAAACTTGCGGAATCTGCTGGGGTTAATACAAAGCTGTTTTATTTTGCCGTGCTCTTTTTTACAGGTTTTTCCGTGTCATTATCACTGCGCTTGGTTGGTGGTCTCTTGGTTTTTGCGTTGATTATCAATCCAACGTCCACTGCATATCAGTTCTTCTATGATTTCAAAAAGATCATGATTTTCTCGCCTGTGATAGGTATTGTAAGCTGTCTTATTGGATTTTGGCTATCTTTGGTTACTGATTTTCCCATTGGAGCGTCAATTGTAATTGTATCTGCTGTTCTGTTTGCCTTTGCCATTATTATCTCACCGAAACGTAGAAAAGGGAAGGGTAAACAGCGTAAAATGGGGTTTAAGTTGGTTACATGATTTAATCATCTATTTTTCATGTTTCAATTTCAGTAAAATTTAAACCATGATGTATTCTATCCGAGCACTGTATGCATGAATGGGCACTTGCTGAATCAATACTTTCAACAGTACTTGAAGCAGCAGAAAAAGAAAAACTAAAAACAATTGCTGAAATCAAAATAGGTATAGGTGAGTTGCAACAAATCGAACAGGACATTTTTGAGTTTGCTCTCAACGAAATCATTAAATCACATGGTAAAAAGTTAAAAAATGTAAAAATTAGCATTGAAACTGAGGAGAGTACCCTAAAATGCAAGATCTGTGAACATACCTGGAAATTTAGTGATATGAAGAAAAAGCTTAATGAAGATGAATCGGAAGCAATACACTTCATTCCTGAGGTTGCTTTTGTTCATACAAGATGCCCGAAATGTGGTAGCCCTGATTTTGAGATTACAACTGGAAGAGGTGTGTCAATAATATCAATTAAAGGAAAAAGGTAGTGCATCATGGAAGCTAGGGTCAGCGTTATTGAAAAACGATTGAAAAGCATTAAAAGAATTATTTCTGTAGCAAGTGGTAAAGGGGGTGTCGGCAAAAGTCTTGTTGCTTCCACATTGGCATTGAATCTTGTGGAAAAAGGGCATAAAGTGGGACTGCTGGATCTTGATTTATATGGTCCTTCTTCACACATCATATTAGGAGTGAAAGATGTTTTTCCAGAGGAAGAGAAAGGTATTATCCCTCCAAAGATTCACGGCATAAAGTTCATGTCAATCGTCTACTTCACAGAGGACAAACCATCTGCGTTTAGAGGTATTGACATCACAAATATAATTATTGAACTCCTTGCAATTACTCAATGGGGTGCCTTGGACTATCTAATTATTGATATGCCCCCTGGCATTGGGGATGAAACACTAGATGTCATCAGATTCATTAAAAAAAGTGAATTTCTGGTTGTTACAACACCCTCAAAGGTTGTTATGGGTGCAGTTAGCAAACTCCTCAAAATCCTAAAAGAATTGAAAATTCCCGTCATTGGAGTATTAGAAAACATGAAGATGACTGAGTCGCCGATTATTGAAGATTCAATCATTGAAATGAATTTACCGTTTATTGGTAGCATATTTTTTGATGAAAATCTTGAAGATGCAATAGGGGATGGTGATCTCCTTTTAAAAACCAAGTTTATGGAAGAGCTGGACAACAATCTAAAGAAAACAAATCTCTAAAATCTTATTATCTCCTTTGAGGAGGCAACAAAATAACTTCTTGCTTCACCGACTGTAAATAACGATCCTGAAATGCAAATAATATCATTTTTATTGGCCATTGATTTGGCATATTTGATAGCTTTTGGAAGTGAATCCACGATAAACAATTCTTTTTTCCAGCCAATTTTCTCTATCGAATTCTTAAGAACCTCGGGTTCACAAGCACGAGCGTTCTTAGATTTTGTAACAATTATTATGTCTGAAATGGGAGCAATCGTAGACAGCATCTTTTGTATATTCTTATCCTTCAAGATTCCTATGAGAAGTATCAGTCTATCATATTCAAAATCCTCTTCCAAGGTTTTTTTAAGCATTTCCATACCAACAGGATTGTGTGCACCCTCTAACAATATGGTTGGTTCTTCAGAAATTATTTCCATGCGTCCTGGATTGAAAGCAGTTGAAATACCTTCTAAAATATCGTCATCAGTTAAATATATGCCATTCATTTGAAGTTGTTCTATTGTAGATACTGCAAGTGCAATATTTTCACCTTGATACCCTCCTAACAAAGGGGTTTTCACAGTATAATCATTAAATGCCCCTTGTATTAAGAATTCCTGATAATTCATATTATAAGACAGACGTCTCCAATGATTTCTATCAATAACTGTAGCACGTGTGTTCTTTTCTTTCGCAATTTTTTTGATGACATCTCTAGCATCATTCTTGACAGCTGTAACAACAGGTACATTTTCCTTTATAATGCCTGCCTTTTCAAAAGCTATCGACTTGATATCTTCTCCCAGGTAATCTGTATGCTCCAAGGATACATTTGTTATGACAGAGACCAAAGGATTAACTACATTAGTCGCATCAAATCTTCCACCCAATCCGACTTCTATAACTGCAAAATCAACAGTACAATCACTAAAAAATTGAAATGCCATCGCCGTAATAACTTCAAAAAATGTCGGAGTGTTATTTTGCTTAATCATATCATCTACAACAGGTCTGATCTTTTCAACAAGCAAAACAACATTTTCTTCGGAAATTTCTTCATTGTTTACAGCAATACGTTCTGAGAATCTTTGAAGATGCGGAGATATGTAAACGCCGACGTTATATCCTGCTTTTTGTAAAATTGATCCGATAAACTTACAAACAGATCCTTTCCCATTGGTTCCGGTGACATGGATGATTTTAATGGTGTTCTGAGGATTTCCGAGTTGTTCTACTAAATAGGAAATACGCTCTAAACCTAGTTTAGAACCGTATTTTTTGAAACTGTATAACCAGCATATAGACTCTTCAAAGTTCATAGTTACTAGTATCCTTCAGAATATAGCACCTCTGGAATCACGTTATATTTATCAATCCAAGAATCCCCAGGTAAAATATTCACTTTCCTTCCATCAATTTTTAATCTGTTCTCAGCAAAAAGTTGTACGGTTCTCGGTAGTATCTGATGCTCAACTTCCAAAATACGAGCTGCTAGTTTGTCTCTATCATCATCAGGAAGTACTTTGACCGCTGCCTGTAGTATAATAGGACCATGATCAACTTCCTCGTCCGTAAAATGAGTGGTGCAACCAGAAATTTTTACACCATATTCCAGTGCATCTCCTTGACCATTTGTTCCTTTAAATGAAGGCAGTAGGGCGGGATGAATATTGATGAGCTTCCCATACCATTTTTTAATAAAAGAAGGAGTAAGTATACGCATATAACCTGCCTCGATAATTAACTCAACCTGATTATCCTCTAGAATGGAATTTAACTCTTTCTCGTGCTCTGTTCTCTCTTTTCCTTTTGGATTGATAAAGTATGATTTTATCCCATGTTTCTCGGCTCTCTTTAGTGCATAGGCATCCTTTTTATCACTGAGAACAGCAATAACCCGGGCATCAATCATACCCCTCTCGGATGCGTCAATAATGCTCTGCAGATCTGTTCCTCCGCCAGACGCTAAAACAGCGACTCTTAGTTTTTTAACCATGCCATCCACATTCCAGACGTCAAATAGTTCAATCAATTAAGGTATATGAATCTTGCTTCTTTGTGTAAGCAATACACTGTTTTTGTTGTTTTCTATTCCTAATTCTCTAACCCTCTGAAGTTATTGGATATGCAGTCGCCGAGAGTAGAACCTAGAAAAGATGATATTCCGCAGAATCTTCCTAACAAGTGTAAAAATCGTTCCATAAGATATTGCTTTTACAGTTATCACAGATGTCCATTTCATCTGGTTGTAATTCATCTTCACAGATAGAGCAGGATCTAGGCATTTTTCATCTAATTCCGATTTTCTAGTGAGAGAAAAAGGGAGGAATAGTTTATTATAGCGCGAGTACAAAGGGCCCCAATACGAATCCAGTTGATGTCTTCGTGGCTGTATTTGCAGAGGGAGCACTCACTGTTACAGTTATATCGATTTTCCCGAACCCAAATATTATTCCATTTGTTTTAACTTTCTCTTCCTCTTCAACTCCAAGAGTTTCAATGGTTTTTTCGGTTGAGACATCTATCAACTCTAGCATTCCTCCCACAACAGAAATGTTACAATTTACATCGGATGCCTCAAGAGTACCAATATTCTTGATGACCACATTTACTTTGCCAAGACCACCTCTAATTCTCTCAATATTAAGAAAAGGTGCATCAACACTAATGGTTATTAACAAAGGTTCTGACCATTCACTGTCTAATCCGTTTTCATCACGGGCTTTCACTTTAATCTCGTAATCGTCTGGTTTCTCCCACATATGATTTAATGAAGCGATTTCCCCGGATTCTAACCTCTCAGTCCAAGTAACAGTACCGTCACCCCAATCAAAGCAATACTTTATTAAATCACCATCAGGATCAGTAGTTGAGGCATTATAGGTATATTCTATTCCTATTTCTCCAGAAGTAGGACCCTCGGGGGTATCGGGTTTGTTTGGTTTTTCAGATACCTTGGTGATGCGAAGTGATGGATCGCAGAATGGCTCTAATTCCTCTACAGTTTTACAATCAAGTGCGCCACCAGTCCAATAATTATTAAGATAATTATTAAGTGCTTCACTCCAAATTTCTCCAGCTGTTCCGGCATTATTTATTTTATAAGCTTTAAAAAAACTTAATTCCATTCCTCCAATAAGACCGAACAGATACGTTGGACCGGGGTAACCAAATCCTAATGCAGTGTATCCATAAGTTGCTATACTTCCACCATCAGGATTTTTTACAAAAGACCACCCAAAACAAATATCATCTGAAAATTTGCAATTAGAACAACCTCCAATATATGTAATAGGAAGCATTTCTCCATTTTTAAGTTGTTCAGCATGAAAATATCTATATCCTGCTGGAATTGGAATCCAATTTTGAGAATCATTCTTCGGATGTGTAGCCCAATTCTTATATGTTCCATGTCCTGAAAAAAAAAGAAAGCCTGATCCATTCTCAACTGCATTAACTATATTTGCTACAATTATTAATTTTCCATTTGTTGCCCAAATTTTCTCAGAATTGAAATCATTGAGTAAATTTATTACTTCCTGATTAATCTCTTCACCTTCACAATATCCTTCATCACCGGGAAATGTATCTCCACCACAAGTTATTATGTTTTTAAACCAATCTTCCATATATGCTCCAGTTGATTCATAAGTAATAATTTTATTTATTACACCACTTACTTCGTTAATGTTCCTTAAGTTAAGTCTTCCTAAATGAACGTCAGGATAAAGATCTACAAAATCGGTTCTTCCCTGATAATTATATTCTCCAAATATGTCATTGCCATTGGAATCCCAACTACAAAAAACTCCATATGCATCATAGATGTCAGCGTAATATAAATCACTAATAATACTTACTTCATAGCCGCCATCTTGAACATATGACATTCTTACAGGAACTTTATTCTCTCCACCAGCTAATAGGACAAATGTAGTGTTCCACTCTTCAATTGCATCTTTAATGAAGTACTTTATTTTCTCCTGATCATCTCGACCTTGAACGGGGAAGTATTTGCTAGTGTAAATATCGTTAAGAGTAACAAGTTTAGTAGGTATACTACTATCGTTTTTGTATTCTACTAATGGTTGTAAATCATCAGAGAACTCTGAAGGAGCTATTACAACCATGTCATATTCATCAGTAAAAATGGCTGGCTGTGTGGTCTCATAATATTTTACTTCGATGTCTGCCTTATTGGTATATTGAATCATATTTTGACCTGGAGAATATCGAACAGGATAAAATCGAACAGTTAGAAAAACTACATGACGAGAATCATCAAGACCACAACCAATTCTATAATCATACCACCCATATGGGAAGAAATCCATACTGTTATAAACTGTATCGTCTTTGACAACTAAATCTTCAACAACCTTCTTTTCCACTGCATTCTCCAGAGAAACCAGTGGAACAGGTATTGGTGAAGGTTGTATCTCTCCAGAGATAACTTTTTGATAGATCTGCGAAGGTCTGCATTCTACCCCCTCAATCTTCGTTCCAAAAGGGAACTTAAATATTTTAGTGTAAACAGGTAATACAGGTTCCCC
>JAUWBM010000030.1 GCA_030601705.1 Thermoplasmatota archaeon | reverse complement strand
TTTATAAATATTTGGTAGTATAACTCTGCAAACTTTCGTTTGGTTATTCCCAAACATTTTCGTTGTTTACTAATAAAACAAAGTATATTTTAAAGCTCAAGATGATAAAAAATGAATAACGGAACTAGACAATTTATTGCTTTACTCATTGTTGTTTCAACTTTAGTTGTACTTGCAAAGATTCTTGCTGGAGAACTAGCTTTATTTTGAATCCCTTTTTTATCTTCCCTAAAACCCAAGGATTTTTACCTAGCAGAAACTAAAGAAAAGTACATTAGTCATCCTCACAGCCTTGGTATTAACATTGGCACCTTTTTCTTATAATCTTCGTATTCTTTCCCAAATTCTTTAATTAGTTCTTCCTCCTCCTTCCTTGAGATGAGATAGATAAGCACAACCATCAAAGGAGTGAAAAGTAAGGAATACCATGCAGAGAATAGAAAGGAAATTCCCACATGTGCCAATAATGCACCAAGATGTTGTGGATGTCTAACAATAGAATAAACCCCTGTGGTAACAAGCTTTTCTGTCCTATGCGTTTCTGCCACTCTTAGTGTTACCTTTTTCACACCGTGGATTGCAAGCCAAACACCGGGGATAAGGAAGAATACAGAAATTATCAGGTAAAATAAAGGGATTGAGAAATTAACAACTGGAACTAAAACTGATAGATTCTGAAGAATTGGAATAGAAAATCTAGGCTGAGGTGAAACCCAGATTCCGATCCAAAAAAAGAAGAAGCCCCATCCTGAAATGAGCCCATAAATCTCACCAACTTTAGTTCCTTTCTCCGTTCCATATCGGTCTTGAAGTTTAAGGTGTTCAACTGACAAAAAATGAAGTGGTATTACCGCAAACGCACCTAATACACAAATGAAAAACCAAATATACATTTTGTCACCATTGAATTTTAATAAACCGAGGTCGCTTAATTAAAACCTTTTCTTTTTCTTACCCACAAAATAACCTTGTTTTTCAATCCCTTTTTATCCTCACCAAAAACACAAGGATTGGTTTTATATAGAAATAAACCCTGTGAAATTGGTGATAAAGGAGGAATATATCTGGCCGTAGGTTTTGTTCTAATAACCGCTGCAACTGCACACGAACACGAGGTATACAAGGAGCTCTCTAAGGTACCAGAGATTGTTGAATTACATCCTCTCTTTGGAGAATATGATCTACTAGCAAAAATCGAAGCAGATGATTTCGACAATCTAGGAGCTATTGTAGTAAATAAAATCAGATCAATTGAGGGAGTGAGATTTACTACAACATTTACTGAAACAAAGTTTTAGTAAAAACTAAAGGAGTTTATGTAGGAGAAATACGTAAAAAACCTTAAGAGGCTATTTTTATTCAGTGATCTATTCTTTTTTAATTGTTCTAATTTCACTGTCTCCAAGAAGCCCATTAAACATATTGAGTCCTTCCAGCATCTCTTCAAGATCATGCGCAAATTGCATCATATCTTTCAGGGTTAATTCTTTTGTAAATTCCATCACATTTTCCTCCTGTTTTATTGCTCCTGTATATTCTGTTGTTCTTTCTATTTATAATTTTCTGCTGGCTCAATCTCTTTTTATCCTCACCAAAACCCTGGAGGGTTTTGTTTTTTAAGAAAGAGAAGAAAGTTGACAGGTGTCTTGATAACACAATACATTTATAAACTTAAATGACATAAGAATTTTGATAACGGGGAGAGAGCAGGAACAGGAAAGCAATTTTGGATGGAGAGTGGAAAACTTTTCCACCACTTCCAATATCTTAAATTAGGATAGTTATGAAATTGTGATTTGAGATGGAAAAAACAGGGAAAACGCATCGTTGAGGTATAATTGATATGGGATTAATACAAGACATGGATTTTATTCGGAGGTTGCTCTACAAACTGTGGAAACATGTTTATTCTAAATAAGAGGGGGGGGGATGAAGTAATGAATAAAGATAACCTGTTTCTTAATCCCTTTTTATCCTCCACCAAAAACCAATGGATTGGTTTTTACTTAGGTAGAAAAACGTTAAAAGACTTTTAGAGTGATAACAATAAGTTAATGTGATAAATGTTGCAATAAATATAGTTATGGGAAATATTTAAATAACATAGTATCATTAGTATTTTGATAATGGGAGGTAAAAAACATGAAGAAAATTTTACCATTATTGGTAGTAGGCGTTTTAGTCCTTAGTGGACTTGGGGCTGTTGCTTTTCCTTTTGATGAGATAAAAACAGATGCCGTTAGGATTGAGAATGAAATAAGTACTATTTCACTTGATGATGAATTAGACCAATATCAAACTGAAATAGATACAGCTGGATTCATAGGTCAGTTCCCTCTCCCGCCATATTACAATATGTCCATGGCTCAATCGTTTATCCCGCAAAAAGCGGTGCTTACCAGAATACAACTCCTCATAGGTAAGAACGCAACGACAACGCATCCCTATGTACTGGTTATCAGAGAAGATTTAACAGGAGAAAACCTTGCGGTAGCAAGTGTTAGCGCAGATGACATTCCTATTGTTGAAAATATTACAGACTTTGCGTGGATAGAATTTGATTTCGATAATATACTAGTAACTGTTGGTCAGACGTACTACATGGTTTCTTATACCGTCAATGAAACAGATAATTTTCATGCTTGGGGTGCTAACCGGTCTAATCTGTATCCAAATGGAATAGTGTATTATTCAATAGATGATGGCGAAACATGGGAAAATGAATCCGATGCTGATATGTGTTTCAAAACGTACGGAAGAGATAATCAACCCCCGAATGCGCCAAGTATAGATGGTGAAACAAGTGGAAAGGCAGGAAAGGAATACGAGTACACATTCAATGCAATAGACCCTGATGGTGATAATATTAAGTACTTCATTGATTGGGGAGATGATAATACAGAATGGACTGATTTCCATGCTTCTGGTACAGATGTAAAGGTAAAACACACCTGGAGTGAGAAAGGAACCTATAATATCACAGCTAAAGCAAAAGACATATATGGTGCCGAAGGTCCAGAGGTAACATTGGAAATCACTATGCCTAAAAACAAAGCATTCAATTTCAACTTTAATCTGCTAAGTTGGCTGTTTGAACGGTTTCCAAATGCATTTCCGGCACTAAGATACCTACTTGGACTATAGAGCAGTCCACAAATCCCCTTCTTTCTTTTTTAACTTCATATAACAATTGTGGAAATAAAATCGATACGGTAACTCAGTGAACAAAAGAAAATAGATAATAATTGTACGACAAATTATTTGTAATTAAAGTTACAAACATGAAAACTGTGAAGCAAAAAATTATGACTATGTACCTAAACTCTGAAGATGAAAAGAAGTATATTAATACCTGATAAGGAGATATGGCAGATAATGTACAAAAGATTTTTCAAAAAATTAATCAAATCTGAACCAGCATTTTTTACATAAGCTCTTTTTCTTTTTTATTTTAAAAAATACCAAATAGCTATAGAAATAATTCCTATTATAACAAAAAATATCCAGAGTATATAGGCTATTTTAATACGTACAATCCACTTAGCCTTTTTTTCAGGTGTATCAAAAAACCTACCAAGTACGGGATCATCTTCTATTGACATATTATTTTCTTTTTGCTTCCATTAACGCTTTAATCCTTTTTCTTCTGAAGAAATCCTCGCGCTCTCGTTCATCAAGCTGCATCTCAATATATTTTATTGTAGCAAACAACTTGGGAATGAGAGTATTTTCTAACACGTTGACCCTTCTTTTGGTTTTTTCTATTTCTATGGATAAAGATTTGATGCCGCTTTCAATCTCAGCAAGCTCCAATAATTTTACAGAAAGTTCATTAAATTTCCTATGTGCATCATCAAGCTTTGCACAGGTTTCAAAAAAACCATAGAGAGGTTTTGTAGATGGTTTAATTTCTTCCGTATTCAACTTAGGGATCTTCACACCCATGATGTTATCGCTTTCAAAATATATATCACCAATATCTTTTGTTAGATATGAAACATCATTAACTTTCTTCTCACCAAGAATCATCTGAGCCTGTATCAACGAAAGAAATGCATCTTTAAAATCCCCGTCTATCTCCCCTATAAACACATTTCTTTTCTCAATTACTTCAAAGAATTTTTCTACAAGAACATCCCTTTTTTCTTCCAATAATTTATGTCCTTTCTCAGCTAACGTTACTTTTTTTCTAGTTTCAAGAAGTTCCATTCGTGTAGGGTTTACACCTTCAAGGATTTGCTCTGCCATATTACTTCTCTTCTTTTACGTTTGGAAGATACTTTTTAATGTAAGTTTCATCAATCTTTTTCAGCTCAGATACTGGCAAACCTGATAAAAGCTCCCAAGCAATAGTAAGGGTTTGTTCGATACTTCTATCTTCATGATTTCCTTGCGATACAAACCTCTTTTCAAATTCATCAGCAAACTGTAGGAATTTTCTATCTCTATCCGAAAGGGAATCTTCTCCAACAATTGCAACAAGATCTCTAAGATCACATCCTTCTGCATAAGCGGCATATAACTGATTTGATACACCCGCATGATCCTCACGAGTCCTGTCTTTACCAATACCTCTGTCCATCAAACGAGATAGGCACGGCAGAACAGCAATTGGCGGATATATATTCTTCTTGTGAAGTCCTCTTTCTAAAACAATCTGGCCCTCGGTTATATAACCAGTTAAATCAGGGATAGGATGAGTGATATCATCGTCAGGCATAGTAAGCATAGGAATCTGGGTAATAGAACCTTTTTTACCTTTGATTCTTCCAGCTCTCTCATAATTCATAGCAAGATCTGTATACATATACCCTGGGTATCCTCTTCTACCAGGAACTTCCTCTCGTGCTGCAGCTATTTCTCTCAATGATTCTGCATAATTTGTCATATCGGTGAGGATCACAAGTACGTGCATATTAAGATCATATGCAAGATACTCAGCACATGTTAGTGCCATACGAGGGAGAATAATTCTTTCAATTGTTGGGTCATCGGCTAGATTTAAAAACATGACAGTTCTCTCAAGTGCACCAGTGTTTTCAAAATCTTTAATGAATAGGTTAGCCTCCTCACTTGTGATTCCCATAGCACAAAAAACAACGGCAAACTTCTCCTCTTTACCTAGAACCTTTGCTTGTCTCGCTATCTGAGCAGCAAGCTCATTGTGAGGAAGTCCAGAACCTGAGAAAATAGGAAGCTTTTGCCCCCTCACAAGTGTATTCAGCCCATCAATCGTTGAGATACCTGTTTGAATAAACTCTCTAGGGTATTCTCTAGCACATGGATTTATCGGATCTCCATTAATATCTCTTCTCTCTTCAGGGATTATTGGTGGCGCATTATCCAAAGGATTACCCGTTCCATCAAAAACTCTACCAACCATATCCTTTGAAACACCCAGCTTCATGGTTTCCCCAATAAAACGTGCAGATGTCTTTTTGGTGTCAAGCCCTCGTGTTCCTTCAAAAACCTGAACAACAGCTTTATTTTCAAACGCCTCAAGAACTTGCCCAGTTCTTTCTTCACCATATGAAGTCCTAATTTTAACTACTTCATTATAGGCGACATCTTTAACGCCTTCGACAATCATTAAAGGCCCAGCAACCTCTGAAACAGTAGTATATTCTATGTCCTTGCGTTTCATTTCACCCTCTCCTTTATTAGAGAATCGATCTCTTTTTCCATTTCTTGTTCCAATTTTTTGAATCTCTTTTCAAATTCCTCGTTAGGAACCGTACCCATACGCGCCAGTGTCTCTCTGGATTTTATTGAAATAATGTCATCAATGTGAACGTTTTTTTCTACTGCTTCTTGAATTTTATCTGAAAACTTGAGCATGAGTCTAAGCATTTCATACTGTTTCTTTCCAGGACAATAGGTATCAACCTCATGAAAAGCGCTTTGTTGCAGATAGTTTTCTCTAATCATTCTTGCGCTTTCCAAGAGTGCTCTCTCTCGAGGTGGAAGTGCATCAGGTCCAACCAGTTTTACTATCTCTTGCAGTTCTGATTCTTTCTGAAGTAAAGCCATAGCTCTATTTCGAAGTTTAAGCCAGTTTTTCCCAACTGTTTTCTCCCACCAGTCACTCACTTCTTCCAGATATAAAGAATATGATTTGAGCCAGTTGATTGAAGGAAAATGTCTTTTGTCTGCGAGATCTGCATCCAAAGCCCAAAACACCTTTACAATACGAAGAGTATTCTGTGCAACAGGTTCGGAAAAATCGCCACCTGGCG
The DNA here is from genome assembly GCA_030601705.1 of Thermoplasmatota archaeon. GTDB lineage: Archaea > Thermoplasmatota > E2 > DHVEG-1 > DHVEG-1 > JAGLML01. The sequence goes on along the minus strand of JAUWBM010000030.1, from coordinate 19,654 downwards.
GAGAAACTGCACCCATAACCGATACAGAACCTTCCTTAGTCTTTGAACCTAGTAATTTTACTCTACCCGCTCGTTCATAGAATTCTGCAAGCCGTGAGGCCAAATAGGCGGGATACCCTTCTTCCCCAGGCATTTCTTCCAATCTACCGGATATTTCTCTCATTGCCTCTGCCCAACGAGAAGTACTATCTGCCATTAATGCTACATCATATCCCATGTCCCGGTAATATTCAGCTATGGTAATACCTGTGTAAACACTTGCATCTCGTGCAGCAACTGGCATATTAGAGGTATTAGCAATAAGCACCGTACGATTCATCAACGGTTCATGTGTTATGGGATCTTCCAGCTCTGGAAATTCCCGAAGTACATCAGTCATTTCATTTCCTCGTTCACCACAGCCCACATAGACGATGATCTGTGCATCACTCCATTTAGCAAGCTGATGAAGCATTACAGTGTTATGTAGAAATATTGGACCAAAGCCACCGATGAAGTTATGATAAGAAGGCACTGTTATGTCATATACATCTGTTTTTTTGTCTATCTTCTTTATCTCTACTATTTTGTCATAAAAAATATCATTTAAACTGTGAGATATTTGTTTCAATGCGTTATCTTTTGACATTGATGTAAATGACTTGAATACTTGTGAACCCATACGTTCGTGATTTATATTTCCGAAATAATTAGAAGTGTTTACACCTAATTGTTCTAAGTCATTATGAGGCCTTCCCATACCATCATATATGCTTTCCAAGAAAGAAGATGAGGCAGGAACTATGTCAATAGAGGAATAACCTCTTTTACCATCATTAATGTATTTTTTTATTTTTTCAAATTTACATGACTGGTTACTACATGCTTTATAAAATCTACTAATCTCATTTTTACCTCTGATGAAAATTCTGTAATATTTTTTACCCAAGACCTTTTTTTCTCGTAGTGAATAAATAACTCCTAATCTGAGTAATAAGTAAGAGATATGAATCTGCATTTGTCTACTAGCAGTAATTATTTCTAATTCTTTTCCATCTGCACCCACATAACCATCACAATCAAAGTAAGCACTTAAGAAATGATATACTATATTATCTGGCGATTTCATTATCAATGATGGAATTGTACAATGATTCGATTTTTTAATTGTAGGAACATCTAAGTATTGTAATAATTTCATCAGAACCTTGCTATTTACTACTGAATATTTCACAGTTCTATCTTTTCCTTCAGATGGGTTCAAATTAAATAAGTCCAAGACAAGCCCATTAAATCTAGAGCGGAGATGATCATCATTATTATAAAAAAAGATACCACCATTCCTTTTAACACAACCATCACCAATAACAAATCCTAAGAACTCTGCAAACTTCTCATCTAAAATCTGTGGTATAACTATTGATCTGCTATTTGTTTGTCCTTTAACTTTGTTAATAACTGGTTTTATATTAAGAAAATCAGCTAACTTACAGACAAAATCAACCGTGGGCTTATTTTTACCTAAATAATATCCTATTAAAACATTGTATGATACTCCCAGTTTTTCCGATAAAACCTTTTTGGTTCCTGTTTTTTTAGCGGCTTTATCGATTAGATGAGGCACTTTTTCTAAAATATCTAGGTCACATATCCTTTCATTATTAAATATTTTAGATATTTTTAAGTGCTGAGTAGAACCTTTAAATTGTATCCTCCGGGGCATAGCTAGGTAATCACCAACTTTTAGTTTCCTTGATTCTACTTCTTTAACCATCATATAGGGGGTAACAGATATTAGCTTATGATTAGGAGTAACTTCAGCAATTCTACCAGTTCTTGTCTTAATTCTATATATACAATTTGTTTTTCCTTTATATACAACATTAGCTTGGCCTTGTTTTGATTTTGTTCCATCGAATGAAAAAACCTTGATGCCGCCATTGTTCAAACAAGTATAGGACTCCTGAGGACTAATAAAACTATCACCCATCCCCTTATATTTTTCATAAACATTTTTCATTGTTAGAATTGTACCATCTGCAAGTAATATAGGTGTATCTGGAGTTACACATTTACCCGTACCAAACCCTCCAGGTATCGCTGCAGTTCCGCCTTTAGCAATTGGGAAAAACGTATCTATAACGCGCTGACCTGTAATCAGTGGTAATGATGGATCGTATTTTTCAGCTACCGGCCTAGCTTTACGTACTGGCCATCGTTGAAGCATCTTTAATTTTACATCACCTTTATCTGTCGCTACAACAGCGATATTATCTTCAACGGTATAATCGCCTTCCTTCCCAATAGATGATAAGACCCCTTGTATATCTGGTGGAATCATGATTCTATGTAAAATAATCGTAGATTCTTGTACTTCTCCAATCACATCACAGCCTTTGATTTTGTCTCCAGGTTTAGCAGTTGGTTTGAAATGCCATTTCTTTTTTCTATCGAGTGCATGTGCTTCTACACCACGAGCGATAAAATCACCAGTTTGTTTATTAATTGCCGGGAGCGGTCTTTGAATACCATCATAAATATTTGTAATAAGACCAGGTCCAAGTTCTACAGAAAGAGGCTCTAGTGTAGAAATAACCTTCTCCCCAGGTTTTAAACCATTTGTATCCTCATATACTTGGATGGTGGCAATATCTTTATTCAGACGAATAATTTCACCGATTAAATTCTCATCTCCAACGCGGACGACGTCATACATTTTTGACCCACGCATGTCATCTGCTTCAATGACTGGTCCGGAGATTCTAACTATTTTTCCTACAATTTCAGACATTTATTGTTCCTCCATCATCTTTCTTTTTTGCCAATATCAATTCCTACTGCTCTCTTTATCAAATGTGAAATAAAATCTACATGACCCTCCAAACGTCCTTTTTTATCAGGAATTTCTACAATTACGGGGACATCATATCTTAATCTAAATTCTTTTAAATCTTTACTAATACTTTCGGCTATATTCTCAGTTACAAAAACAACTCCCACATCGTTTCTTTCGGAAATCTCATCTAAAATTTTAACTGGATTTTCTCCTGGGACATACAGTTCATGAATTCCAGCAAGCCTAAGTCCAACTGCAGTATCTTTGTCGCAAATAGCTGCAAGTTTCATTAGCCTGCCTCCCTAACTAATAAACCCTTGATGAAATCAGATGAAAGATTTTCGCCAATGCCCTTTGCGATCACTTTAAGGTTCTTTATCTCAAATTCTTTTGAAACAAGGAACCGAAGAGTCGGTCCCAGGTTTAGAAAATTCTGCAAAGAAATATTTTTGACAATCTTTAGGAAAAATCCATCTAAAGCATTCTCTAAAACTTGTACAGATCCTTCTTTGTTGTATTGCTCAATAGAATCTTTTAAAACATTAAAATATGATGCGCCCTCAAGAATGGATATTACTTGTGAGACTTGATCTACTTCGGCCATTTCATTAAATTTCCAAGTTGCAATCTCTCTACCTTCTCCAAGAGATAGTTTTTTACAAGTAGCAACATCGTAACCTAGTTGCTTAGCTCTGAGAATGTTTTTAATGTTCATAATGTCGATTAGGCTTTTTACAAAACTTTGTTTTGCCTGTTCGCATTTATAAGGTACCTCGACCTGTCTAAACTTGTTAACAATATACTTATCAATCTCCACATCTATGGTCAAAATATCGGAGCTTGCCTCAGAGAGTACATCAACTAGTTCTTTTTCAAAGCCATAAGAAGTTAAAATCTCGGGTAGATTCTCTTTACCAGCATCTTTTAATTTGCTAAGAAATTCTTTGGTACTTGGAAGAATGGCATTGTCAATTTCTACTTCTTCGGCTTTACCCAGCATTAATTTTTTAAGTTCGTTTTTAACTAGATATATATCGATTTTTTCTAAGTACATATCATAGAAATCTTTCATTTTTTTCGAACTATCCTTTCGCATCATCTCAATGGTTTGGATAAAATTGTCATCTAAGGATTTCTGCACCGAATATGTATCTTCACCAACTACATTGTAATCTTTTGATGAATTTATTATCTCCTTGAATGCAATAAGATCCTTGCTTTCCACTATGTTGCTAAGTTCCTTATCGGCTATATACGGGTTTCCTATCGCTTCGAATAAAGCGTTTGAATATGCAAACTTAGCGTGGGTTAAAAATGGCCTGGAAACCATTCCAATAACCACTACAATAATAGATGTAATAAGAATCCAGAAAGGTAGATTATGCGGATCAAAGATCTGTTCCAACAATTCGACACCCTATTTAGAAAAAAGCAGCTTTCCTACCTTTATTCTTATTTCATCTTTCTTGCGCTTGAGTATGCCTTCAAATGTGTTATCCAATGTTATTCCCCCGTCACCAGATTTGAGAATTACTCCACCTGACGCCTCTACAGCTCCTGTTACTTTTAATCCCATACTTTTAGCGATTTTTCTGTCAATATCTCTAGATACAACTATAGTACATTGTCCATCAAGTTTTTTGCGTCCATCTTCCATCAACTTCGTTACTATTTTTTTGTATTCTGCTTCTTTGAAGGTTGACAACCTGCGTTGTGCTTTTGCAAAGCATTCCTCGATTATTTTTTCCCTTGCTTTCATGATCTCTCTTTTCGCGTCCTGACTTGCTTTTGAAACTAGGATTTTTTTGATGTTTTCACTTTGATTCTTACCTCTCGATAGTATTTTCTTCGATTCTACTTCAGCTTCCTTTCTAGCAATGTCAATGATACTAGCAGTTTGTTTCTCTGCTTCTTTTAGTATCTGGTTTATCTCTTTTTCTGAATCTTTTTTAATTTGCTCAAGGATTTTTTCTGCCGTCATGTTCTATCCATCTATAGTAGTCCCAATCCAGTCATGAGAAGTATTCCAACGAGTAACCCAAAGATAGCAATGGTTTCAGGCATAACTGTATAGATTATTCCTCTAGCAGCAACATCTGGATTTCTAGCAGTTGCAGAAATAGATGCGCTTGCTACCATTCCTTGATTGGCAGCTGAGATGCCAGTAAGTCCTACAACTAGTCCTATTCCAATTGCGGATATTCCAAGCATTGGATTGGACATATCTGCCGATGCGCTTCCTCCTAGTAATCCTGCCCCCATCATTAGCAAGATGGCTGTTAGCAGGCCATATACTGCTTGGGTCATTGGTAACACCTGAAAGATTAGGCATTTACCAAATAATTCTGGCTTCTCACCAGTTACTGCTACAGCAGATGTTCCAGCTAGCATTAGACCTAATGCGGATCCTATTCCTGCTATTCCCATGGCAAGCGCGCAACCTATTATAATCATTGATTGCGTTTCTCCTTCTACCCCAGTTAATGGTTCTGCTACTGCTGTTCCAGTTGTCATCATTAGTGCCATGATAGCCATTAGTAGTATCACTGCGCTTCCTTTCATTTTTATTTTTCTCATTTTTTTTCCTCCATTTTCGTTTTTTGGTTTATTTTGCCTCCTTTATTTTAGTGTATTTTCTTTTTATGGAAAAAGGCTTAAATTCATGTCCGCCCCCTTCATAAAATCTGTTGAAGAATTCAACATATTGAAGTCTTAGCGAATGAACTCCAGCGCCAAGAGCTTGGAGCCCGAGATTTATCACATGCAATATTACAAGTAAAATTACCATTATTATTATACCAATAATTTCAATTGGAATCATATTGGCAAATAACTCTGCAACAATATTAAATGCAAGTGCCATACCTGTCGTTGCAAGGCCAAGTGCGAGAAGTCGAGCATATGACAGCCAGTCACCGACAAAACCAGTAACATCAAAGAAGCCGAGTGGACCAGCATGCATGAGCCGTAAAATGAGACCGATAACCACGAGAACAATTGAGACGTAAAATTCAACTGTCCCTAGGCTCAATAGGTGGAGTAGAAAATTTCCGATGAGTAGCCCTCCACCGATTTGGAGTAGTACCCATGAGAAATGATTTGTGATTAGTAACTTAAAATCTCTGTTTTTGTAGGACTGATAGATAGCCAATAAAATACCAAGATTAAGATGGATCAAACCAAATATGAGTGCTATCGTCAAAATGATGAGAGGATCACGAAGAGGCTCAATAGGTAGATGTATGCCTCCAAGCGTTACACTATAAAGAGGCTGATTTGGGTTATGATAAACGAAACGTGGTATAAAATCCCCAAAAAAACTATTCGTTAAAAAACCTACAACTGTGGTTGTCAAACCAAGCCATATTCCCATAAATGACCAGTTTTTGATCATTTCACTATATTTTGAAAACTTAATATATCCAAACAATGAAAGAAATAAGATTACGAGACCGTAACCAGCATCTCCGAGCATGATACCAAAAAACAATACGAAGAATATCCCCATAATAATTGTGGGATTTATCTCATTGTATTTGGGAGTTGCAAACATATCTAGAAAGGTTTTGAAAGCAGCTGCCCATTTAGGTGTTTCAAAGTAAGTAGGCGGATTATCTGGATTGACAGAAGGAGTTTCAGAACTGTAAATAGCATAATCGTTTGAAGCACCGGTTACTAAAGATTTTAACTCATCTTCGTTCTTTTCTAGGACCCAACCCTTTATTATATAAGTGCTACCTGTTTTTGCAAAATTCTTTGATAGTTCTTTTCTTACTCTTTCAAGCTGAATTTCTTCCCTGAGAGCTAGTAATTCATGTAAATTTTCTGAAGCATAGTCACTCAACTTAGAATGAATTTGTTTCTTTTCATCTCCTATTTTCGTTTTTTCTTTTTTAAGTGTTTTTATAACATCTTTAGGAGCACCAGAAAGATGCTGAACATCAAACAATGTAATTTTTTCTCGACATAGTTTTTCTATTTTCACTTGTTCAGATAGGTGAGCGGCAATTACTACGGCCCATTCAGGTTTTTTACCGGTTCCAAACTGTTTAGAATACAATGCTACCGAATCTAGTAATTCAATTTCCTTTTCTACAGATGGTAGCTCCGATGTTTTACCGGCAACAATAACTACATAGTTTGATTCACCGATATCTGAAATATCCAATTTAAAATCCTTGAGATATGAAACCTGTTCTATATCAATATCAATTTTTTCTTTTTGTTCATCCAATTTCTTTAAGTCTTCCTCATAAACCAAAATATTTTTTTCTATCTCGTTGAGGATGCCTTCTGCATAAGAGTAAAGTTCATCCAAAAAACGATCTTCAACCCTTTTTACCTCAGGCAATTGTGGATGAAGCATTGCCTTTATGCCCGAAGGAGATTTTTTGGTTTTATTTAAAATATCTATTAATCTGGAAAATCTTAACTCATAATTTGTGCATGTACCTGCTTCTGGATCCATTTCAGCTTTTTCAGCTTCTTCCAAAGTTAACGGAGCTTCTTTTGATATATCGACGATTTCAACCGTGCCAGCTTCATGAAGTGTCTTTATAACATCCTCTACATAATTCTGATAGACAATTAATGAAATCTTCTTCATTTTAGCTGGAAATAATATTTTTTATTCCCCCCCTTGGATCTTTCTTACAATGAGATCGACAGCTTTTGATATGTTCTTATTAGCGGTTTTTTCTATCTTTGAAATTTCTTCCTTGCAATCGCTTTTGATTTTACCAATATCCCTTTCTGCATTTTCTTCTGCTTTTTCACAGAATTTTTTGGCCTTTTTTTGGGCAGCTTCTATATTTTTTTGTTTTTCCTTTTCAGCTTTATTCCTTGCTTTCTCTATTATTTTTTCAGCATCTTTTTTTGCTTGTTCTATCGACCGAAGTGCTTTTGTTTCAGCTTCTTTGATTTCTTTAATAGAGGTCATTTCTGGTATCCGTATATAGACGCCGTTTATTAGGGTTTTTATAGGGTTACATGCCCCAAAATTTGCTAGCTTTTCTTTTAATTTCAATAATTTTATTTAAAATATCTTTTTCATCGGCATTCAAAACATCCATTTCTTTGAGTTTCTTTGCATCACTTTCTGGAAGAGCAGTATATAAAATATCTTCTCCTTTGATCTGTCTTCCAACTGTTACACCATCTATTGAGATAGCTACTTCTTGCCCCTGTAATGCTTCTTCAATTGATTTATTTTCAGATTGAATACCTTTAATGGAACCTATAACCTTCCCATCATCCCTCATAAGTCTCATACCGTCTTTTATCCTACCAGCCAGTACTCTTACTCCTATAACCGCGGGATGGCTCACTCGAAAAACATACTCGGGGAGGAATTTAATCATCCCTGGGTGGGTATAATCTTCTCGTCGCTTTTTATCAAGTTCAGCTTTTTTCTTTTCAACCCATTCATCATAATTTTCCATTATTGTATAGATAACATCTTCATCAAAAATGGTGATATCTGTATTGGTCAATTCCTCCTTTGCTTCTGGAAGTACTTTAACATTAAAAGAAAAGATGACTTTGTCGAGAGGATTCACAATAGCATTCGTCTCAACAATATCTCTTTTTGAAACATTTCCTATCTCTGCATTCCGGATGTGAATGCCCTTATCTCTTGATTCTTTAACTAGTGCTTCTAGAGAGCCAATGGTATCTGCTTTAAGGAAAATACCATCTTTATCCAATTCAATATTTACTTTTGATTGATTTTTGATTTCATTAATAAGTTCATCGATATCATCGCATGCAACTCTCAGAGGTGCGCCAGGAACAACGTTGTCGAGATTCGGGGCAGAAATTTTGACACCGCAAGCTGCATGAACTTCTTGGACGTTATCAAATCTCTGCCTAGGATCGCGGATTTCATCAAGTGGTTTTGGCTTAAGCAATGCCTTGATTTTAGTTACAAGTGGCTCATCTTGTGTACCAAAAACAAGGGTATCCTCTTTTCTAATTGTGCCGCTATATATTATCGCATCAACTGTAGTTCCTAATCCAACATCCTCTTTGACCTCTAAAATAGTACCTTTTCCTGCACCACTTTCAGTAGATAGTTGATCTTCCAGGAAACGTTGCGCCAAACCAACAAGAACCATGAGAAGTTCAGGAATTCCTTCTCCAGTCTTTGATGATATGGGAATTATAGGAGCAGCTTTGCGGAAATCCTTGATGTTATAATATAGATCGGACTCAAAGCCTTTATCGTATATACTTCCTATCAAATCGTAAATTTTTTCTTCAAATAGGCTTTTAGTCGTTGCACGTTGTTTTTCAATTCTAAGCTTTGCGATGTCGCTACTTTGCTCCCATCCTGAAATATTATCAATTTTGTTTGCAGCAACAATAAAAGGTGTTTTATATTGTTTTAAAATGCTTATAGATTCGTGTGTCTGAGGCCTAAATCCTTCCCGTATATCAATAATTAACACTACAATATCTGCTAGGGATCCACCCCTTGCTCTCAATGTAGTAAAGGCATGATGACCTGGTGTATCTATAAAAAGAAGACCTGGTACTGTGAATTTTTTAGTGCCGAGCAAGCTTCCACATACATTGTAAATAGCATCGATGGGTACTTCAGTTGCACCGATATGTTGTGTTATTGCACCAGATTCTCTTGATGCAACAGCTGTGCCTCTAATAAAATCTAAAAGAGTTGTTTTTCCATGATCTACATGACCTAGAACACTTACAATTGGTTGTCGTGTATACATTGACGATTTGGCCATATTGATCACCTGCCGATAATTTAAAGCTTTACATGGAGAAATCTCTTAAAAATGTATGGGTTTCAATTAATAATAAAAAATAAGTTTTTATGATTATTCCAAGGTAGCGTGACGTGATTGCATTGACTCTTCAGTTTCTCCTTTACTCCACATAATCTCTGCTATAATACTGTCAAGTAAAATCCATGCACTAGCTTCAAATAAAGTTCCAAGGGGGGCAAGTTGTTTTCTCTCTTTATCCTTGCACCCAGCAGAAAGAAAAATAGCAATATCTGCAAATTTTGTAATACGTGAATTTCTTTCCCCCGTCACAACTACCAATTTAGCACCGATGTTACGAGCTATTTCAGCAGTCATTACAGTAGGGATGGCCTCTCCAGAACCAGATATAACAAAAACTAAATCATCTTTTTTTACAGGAGCTCCTATCGTCTCCCCAATAACAAATGTCTGGAATCCAAGATGAACCAACCTTATAGCAAAGGCCCTTGAAACCAAGCCAGATCTTCCAGCACCATAAACAAAAATGCGGTTGGCCTCAAAAAATAGCGTAATTACCTTATCAATATCATTTTTAGTAACATCACCCAGTATATCCTTTATCTTAAACTGAATATAATCCAAAGATCGTCTAAAAATTTCTTTTTCTTTCATACAACTTCTGATAGATCCTTATAATATGCTTCTTCTTTCCCGGTTCTTTTCATAATTGCTTTTTCCACTTGAAGACGAATATATACTGCATCGTGTTCCAGAAGTGGAGATTCAGAGATTAAAGTCACGTTATAATTATTGTCAAGAATAATCTCAACTAATGGGGCGATTGGCATATCGCCTTTTTTTATAGGTAGGTGATAGAGTTCATTTCCATTTTCATACAATACGCCAGTAACGTGCAGTAGATAATGTTTTAATTTCAAAGGTTTAAGTTTTTCAAAAATTTCTTCAAAGTCTTTTCTCTCTTTAAGACAGCCGTTACCTCGTGCATGGATATGAGCTAAATCTATTACTGGTATTACACCCTTTACACTTTTACAAACCTCAATAATTTCATCCAGCGTTCCAAAAACCTTCTGTTTTCCCATTGTTTCCATGCCAATTTTTACTTTAAGTTTTTCTTTTTTTATTATCCCCGTTATCTTCTTTGAATTTTTAATAATCAGTTTCATAGTCTTTTTTTCACCATTTTCTCCATAAAAACCAGGATGTATGACCACCGTTTTTGCTCCTATGTTATTCGCCATTCGGGCTGACCTCGAAATCTTTTCAAAGCTCATCTCAATTTCTTCACCGTCGCCAGCTAAATTAATATAATACGGAGCATGAACATGAACTTCTATGTCATTTTCCTTTGAACATTCTCTTATAATCTGTGCCTCCTCGTCTGACATAACATAAAGTCCTCTAACAAACTGGATTTCAATAGCATTTAAATCAAGGTTTCTGTGTGTATAAATAATTCCATCCTTATTTGTACGACCTTTACATGATAAAGGTATACCCGCTGGTCCAATTCTTATCATAAATTATCTCCTCCCACTATTCAATTATTTTATCGAATGATTTGCCTCTAGTATGTTTACAAAAATAATTTAAGCCAATTCCTCCAAACGACTCATTATGTTCCAAATAAGTGTTCTACCGTGCAAAGGAATATTTGGATCATTTGCTAATTCATCAAGTATCGCTGTGGCAGAAGCAACACGGAGATCGATGGGATCTGAATCATTATGCAAGATTTGTTTGATTTCCTCTGCTCCTCGGCGGATATTTCTAGGTATGGAATTATCTTCGCTAATCATATTTAATCCATCGCAAACCTGCTCAATTTTTTCGTCTGTTGACACAGAAATCACCCTTTTTGCAGCTTTTATGAAGGGAGAGTAATTGCAAGGTCAAATAAAAATATTTGGGATGTTCTAGGCCTCTGTATTATCCCGAAATTACTTCCTCCCAGAAAATAAGCTAAAGAGTTAATAAGTCCATAAGAACATGGATATCATAGGAGGATTTTCTCTTATCTCATATATTTACCAACAAATTTATCAACCTCAGGTATACCGCCTTGTAGAATGATGTGGCCATTATGGGGTTTTGCATCACGTAGCTAAAAATAATCTTTCTATAAATGCTGGTTTTATTCATGTTTCATTTCTTTCATCTCAGAACCCTGAAAAAGGAATGGAATTGGAGACTATGATTGAATCTACGGAAATTGCGATAAGAGCAAATCTCAACTGTTAATGCTAGTAGTGGAGGGATAAAAGTTTAAATATCGTATTTTGCATGCCAGGAAAAAGGTTGATTGCTATGACAGATAAAAAAGCAGATTTGGCAGGACCGGGCATTGGAACTTATAATGAAGTTGAAAAGATATTGCCAGATGGTTATGAGTCTCTACTTAATCGAAAAGAAACGCAGTTAGCACTTGCAGCAGCGAAAAATTATATTGAAGAAGGATTATCAAAAGAACTTAATCTGTTTCGAGTTGAGTGCCCTCTCATTGTTGACCGCGATAGCGGAATGAATGATTATCTTGATAGAGATGGTTCAAGAGCTCCAATAGATTTTCGATGTGGGCTAGGTCTGGATAAACGGATAGATGCTCAGGTTGTTCAGGCTGTAACCAAATGGAAGCGTTATGCATTAAAGCAGTTCGACTGCAAAGTTGGTGAGGGTATATATACTGATATGCGTGCAGTAAGAACGGATTACTTTCTTGATCATGACCATAGCTCATATGTTGATCAATGGGATTGGGAGAAGGTAATAACTAAGGATGATCGTAATTTAGATTATCTTAAAGATACTGTAAATAAAATATGGAAGGTTCTTAAAGGAACAGAAGCCCATGTTCAAAAACTGTTCCCTCAATTAAAAACTAGCAAATATCCAAATTTACCAGATAAACTGACCTTTTTACATGCTGAGGATATTTTAGACATGTATCCAGATCTTCCAAGAAAACAGAGAGAAACAGAAATAATTCAAAAATATCATGCAGTTTTCATCATTGGCATTGGTTGGACTCTTAAAGACGGATATCCACATGAAATGAGAGCCGCTGATTATGATGATTGGGTAACCGAAACTGTTTCAGAAGATGGAAAACCAATGCATGGTCTAAACGGCGATATTCTTGTCCTGAATCATGTTACAAAGAGACGCCATGAGTTAACATCAATGGGCATACGAGTTACGAAGGAGATACTTAAAAAACAACTTGAAATAACCGGCCAACTTGACTTTCTTAAACTGCCATATCACCAGATGATTTTAAATGATAAGATCCCGCTCAGTATTGGTGGTGGCATCGGACAATCTCGAACATACATGCTTCTCCTCAAGAAGGCACATCTTGGAGAATGTGGTGTTACTGTATGGCCAAAGATACTCAGAGACATATGCAAAAAGAAGAACATACATGTCTTAGAGTAAACGATTGTTGGCCAAAAAACGGCCAATCTAACACCATTTCCTCAAAGAAATTTGGATGAGTTCTGCATGACTCGTTTAGCTAAAGGTGGAGCAAGTTATAATTACGAGGAAGATTGTGACTTATTTGAAGAACATAGAAAACTCGGTTTCAGTGATAAAAATAAAGGGCCTTTATTTGATAACTAATAAAAAGGTATAATTGAGTGAAGCATGTTATATTTGGGATATTATTTTTGCATATACTCCGAATTTAAAATCTTAACAATCTCTGCTGCAATATTTTTTCCAATACCTTGAACAGTACAGAGTTCTTCTTCAGATGCATTGACAACAGCCTTAACACTTCCAAAATTTTGAAGAAGTCGTTTAGCAAGAACTGCTGAAACATTGGGAAGCCCTTCCATAATAAATTGCTGCTGTTCATGAGCCGACATAGACCATTTTTCTCCCCGTATCGCTACCGCTTTATTGCCTTCCTTTTGTTCCCTGTTTGCCATGACATACAATAAATCTGCAGTTTCATGAGCAGACTTGGTAGCTATAATGGGAATTCCGAAATCAACAATTATTGAAACAAGGCTACCAAAAATTGCATTATGACTGATGTTTCTTTTTGTTAGTAAGTCCTCGCCTTCCAATATTAAAACTGGTCTTGAATAAGCATCCCTCAACTTTCTCATCTGAAAAAATAGTTTGCCTCCAATTAATGAATTTAAAAAATCATCAACTTCTTTTCGTTCAACTCCTATGCGAGAAGAAAGAACATAATCACCAACGTCTAACTGTTGTGATTCTATCTCAACGTCTTTTCCAGAAAGAAATCTAATAACATTCGAGCGATATTCTCGGTTATCTACGATAATTTTAATATTTTTTGTCGTTGAATATTCGTCCAATTTTTTTTGATTATCTTTAATAATCATACTTTCATAAAACGATGTGGCATCCTCAAATTTTTTGTTCAATGAAGAACGCAATATTTCCAACTCGCTGTGCATCATTCTCTCTTTTCGCCGAGACGACCAATAGTACCCTACATCCGGTGTATCTTTTGTAATTAAAATAATTACTTTGCCCGGCATTTTTCTAGCAGTTCTGCCCCTTCTCTGAATCGTTCGTATCTCAGAAGGAACCGGCTCATAGAATACAACGAGATCAGTTGATGGCATATCAAGACCTTCTTCAGCAACTGATGTGGCTATCAACACGTTGAAAACACCTTCTTTAAACTTGCTTATTATATTGATCTGCTCTTTCTGAGTTAATCCTTTGTCTTCTCCTTTACCAGCTTGTCCAACAAAACGTACTGGTTTTACATTATCAACACGCTCTAACTGTTCAAGAACATATAATGATGTATCTCTATAGTGTGTGAAGATAATAATTTTTGAATCCTTTTTAATGTTAAATTGCTCTTTAACAATTTTAACAATTTCTGGTATCTTTGGATGCTCAATATCAAGAGATTTTGCGTATGCGAGTGCCTCAAGAACATTACTATCTTTTAGGATATCTCTTGATGCTTTGCTCCCTCCTTTAGATAACGCTTCACTCCCCATGCGCTGAAAATAGTTTCTTAATGCATTAATCCCTTGAGTTTGCATGAGTTCAATCGCGTGGTATAACTTCATGGCAGCATTTTGAGCAGATGCAGCATTAAATAATGGTTTTGGTGGAGTGGGGCTAGATCGTAACTCTTTCTGGATTTTTTTTTGAATGTCCAAAAGCTTTGTTCGATTTATTAGCGAAAGAGAAGAAGATTCTATTACGCCAATTTCTTTTAAAACCTTAAGACGATCAGATAATGCTTTTCTCAGCAGTTGCAAGGCATATGAGAACTCTTTGGGGAGATTAACTTCTTTCCATTTTATTTTTAAATCATGAACATACGGTTTAACATCAGGATCATATTTTGTTCTTATCTCGATGTTACTGATTTCAAGATTTTTACATACTTCAAGTATTTTTGAGATATCATTCCCTGGAGAGGCGGTCATTCCTAAAGATAATCTTTTATTGCTTTGTTTTCTATATATTTCAGAAACAAAAACATACGAATAGTTACCGACAGCGCGATGTACTTCGTCATAAACAATAAGGGATATGTCCTTCAGATCGATTCTTTTTGAAATTAAATCGTTCTCTATGACTTGTGGAGTAGAAACAATTATTCTACTATTATTCCACATTTCCTTCCTTTTCCCCGGCGAAACTTCACCAGTAAGAACAACAGAATCATCTATCGTTAGAAATTTTTTTAGGAACTGAGCGTGCTGATTTACCAATGGTTTTGTTGGGGAAAGAAACAATATTTTGTTATTTTTCTTTTTTAGTTCTTCGGCCAAAACTAATAAAGCAACTATAGTTTTTCCCAGACCCGTTGGTAAAACAACCAAGGTACTGGCTTTGACAGCAGAATTTGCTATGTTATGCTGATACTCCCTGTACTCCAATGAATCTGACTCGATAAATTCATGTTTTATGTACACAAAAAAGACATAGAATTAGAGTTTTAGTACATTTGGGAGAAACCGCGTTGTATAATTAAAAATGTTTAAATGAGAGAATAAGGATTAGTATTTTGTGAGATAGATGCTTGAAATATTTGGTAATATACCTCTTTGGGCCATATTGATTATAATTATATTAATTGCGGTTGTTGCTTGGAAGTTGATAAAATTCGCAATAAAAATTCTCATTGTAGTAGTTGTGTTTTTTGCTATACTTATCGGTCTTGATGTTATCGGTGTTTTTACCTGGATTAATGAAAATATAATTTCTTCTTTTATGTAACTAGTGATTCATTTCGAATAAAAGATTGCTTAGCCCCCCTATTTGTTCAGGTGTAAGCTCTTCAACCCTTCTATCCAGATAGGGAATATTTTCTAATTTAGTATACACGTCTTCTAAAATATTTTTTATTTTTTTTCTCCTATGACCAAATAGCTTCTTTGTTACATCAAAAAAGAATTTTTCATTTACAACTGTAAATGGTGGATTTTCTCTCGGAATTAACTCGACTATACTTGAATCAACTTTTGGCATCGGATAAAAAAATTCCTTTGAAACTGTTTCTAAAATCCTGCAACGTGTTTTATAGTAAATCCCAACAGATAGACGTGAATAATCTTTTGATCCTGAACTTGCAATCATTCTCTCTGCAAAGTCCTTCTGATAAATTAAAACAGCCTTGGAAAAAGAATATTTTAGAAACTTAAACGTAATTGGTGATGAAATTTGAAAGGGCAGATTTGAAACAATCTTATTAAAAACAGGTAATGTTTTAAAATCGATTTTAAGTGCATCTGCATTAATTAATGTGACATTATCTGGTAATGTTGGTTTCAATTTTTTTACAAGTTGAGAATCAATTTCTATTGCAATTACTTTTTTTACTCTTTTTGCTAGTAGCTTAGTAAGTATTCCCTTTCCAGGACCAATTTCAAGAACAATATCCTCCGTATCTGGATTAACGTAGTCAACCTCTCTCCCTGCCACCTGTTTATCAATCAAAAAATTCTGCCCGATTTTCTTTTTCGCCATTTTATCAATAATTGTAGCTTTTACTTAGAGGAGGGCGGGTAAAAATTCGGTATTTTTGATTGGGGTCTGTAAGTTCCAATTCAATTCTTTTTGCGATGAGCTTATCTGGCGATCTAAGGAAATCAATGCGATCTTGCATTTCTTGAAAACTTGTGAAGGGCTTTTTTCTCCGTTCATCCAGGATCTCGTGCATCATTTTTTTACCAAGGCCGGGCAAAAGCTCTAGAACATGAAAACGTGTAGAGATTGCAGAAGCTTCATTAAAAAATTTAATAAAACGCTCTTCTAAATTATGTGTCATATCTAAAAGGATATAGGGAAATTCTCCATGAGCAGTTGATGTTAAATCTTCGTAGTTTACTCTTCCCTTTATCTTTTCGATTTTCTTTCTTTTATCTGCATCTTTGCCAACATATATTCTTTCACCTAAGTCAAAGGTGACATCTTTTTTGGGGATCAATTCAAGAAGAGTAAATTGATTTTCTCCTACGCCGTAAACAACAGGTCTTCTTTTATACGGAGGTAATTCTCCTCTTCCGTTTGGCAAATGATCCAAAACATATACATAATCCTCCACGTTTAACTCTCCCACCATTATTCAATATAATATTTT
This sequence comes from Thermoplasmatota archaeon, assembly GCA_030601705.1. GTDB lineage: Archaea > Thermoplasmatota > E2 > DHVEG-1 > DHVEG-1 > JAGLML01. The sequence goes on along the minus strand of JAUWBM010000030.1, from coordinate 2,496 downwards.
CCTATAACCTTCAGAATATTTTTTATTTCACTTTCACTAAGTGTGAATCTCTCCTTGGCAAAAATAGCCTTTACATCATCTTCAGTGGTAGGAAGAATATCAGCTATTTTGTACGCATGACTCTCGCCAATGTTTTCTAATTTCATTAAATCCTTTATGAGATCCTTTGTTTGTTTAACGGATAATTTTGCAAATTTCTGAGCATGCTCTAGTGCAATTCTTTGTTCGTAAATCAATTCTTTCCTTTCTTTTTCAATTTTTTTGAGCATGTTTTTAACTTCCGAAAGGGAAACTAGTCTTCCAGCTTCATCTACATTCATTATTTTACTCGCCCCAAATGCTCAGATCTAACAATTAATGTCTTGTGTTTTTTACCTACGGTTATTCCAACCAGATAAGCATCGCCTTGCATTCCCTCAACTTTCCCAGTAGCTCCTTGGAAACGGGGATGTGGCATACCTTTATGGACGGAGGGATCTATAATTACGCTAACACTATCGCCAGTTTCAAACTGCTGTATTGCTCTTGTTATAGAGGAGATCCCTCTATCTCTTGGTTTTCTTCTTAATACATGTCTACTTTTACTTCTTATTCCTCTTGATCGTTTCACCATCTAATTATTCTCCCTTGATTTCTATCACATCTAGTTCTTTTACTGTGCAGGGAATGTCAATCATTTCACTTATGTTTGGTTTGGTCTTTCCGTTATCGCCAGATATCAATTCCTTCAGATATGTTCCAGATTCTGTTTCTATGGTTATTCTAGCTATAGTACCCTCTACTGATTCTATATCGCAGTTATATATCTTTCTCTCTCTAACCTTATTGACTCGACGATGAGCCACCCTAGTTGGTGTAAACTGCTTTATTGTCTTACCTTGTAATATCTGGGCTACTTCTTTAAGTTTTTCTTTATTTATAGGTTTTTCGCCTTCAAGTACTATACGATATGTTTTTCTAAATTCTGCACTCTTGATTCTCACAATCTCGTTTCTATCTGAAAATCTTATGTTATTAATCTCAATTTTGTCTTTTGCATAATTATTCGTCTTCTTTTCAAATACAGATAAATCTATGCCTCTAATCTTTGGGTTTTTAATCTCTAAAACAAAAGGCCGTCCATTTCCAAGCATTAAAGCATCAACATCTTCTCTTCCGCTACCATGAAATGATTCATCATTACCTTTTGTCATTTCTAATGCTTTTTTTGAAGTTAATTCCTCTACACTTGTATCATACATCTTTCCCGTGTAATTGCAAGCCTTGCACCCCTTGCCTCTGCAAATCCTGCAAGACCATTTCGTCTGAGGAATGCCTCTTTTTAATTTTTTATATCTTCCATATATAAAAAGAGAACTTATTTGTAGATTTACAACATCAAAAGCAGTATCTATTACTGCCATAATAGTAGGGATTTCAAAATCCACTGTTTTTCCTAATTTTTTTTCAAGAATCTTGCCAACTTCTCTGTTGATTTCCATTTTGATTGGTTCTGCATCTTCAGATTTAATAAAATCCCATAGCTCCTTTTCCTTATCTAAAATATCTTCGTCAATCTTTGAACCTATTAAAAATGTGTCAAACTCGTATTCTTTTACTGTGTCTGAAACCAGATTTGCAAAATGCTCGATTTCATCTAGCAATCCTTCACAGAGCCAACAATCCTCCACAATCGTCTTTTTCTCATATTTTAAATTGTTTCTTATTAATTCGCCTTTTTGGTTATTTGTTGATCCTGTTTCTATTTGTCTAAATAATCTCCCTAAACAGCAGTCGCATAATTGGTATTTATCAAGAGTTTTCTCTGCCATTTCTAGAATTTTTTTGTCTTTCATCTTGCTTGCTGAATAACATAAGTAATTTAAAATTTTGTATTGATAGCTGATTAAAAGATTAGAATATGATATTTAGGAAACAACTGCATAATAAAATATTTATAATATAATAACCAATATAAAAATAATGATTTGTGAAAAATGCAGGAGACGTTTTGGCAAGATGGGGAAAAACTATTGGAATGCGCGAAGTGGTTTGTGCCCATTTTGCAGTGGTAAAAAGAGCTATACTTCTTTTTTTGTATCTACAAATTATAAAGGAAAAAATGCAATAAAATAGAAGCGGAAAAATTGTTACAACCACAACTTATAAATCACAATTACTAGAGTGGCAAATAGCAGTACAGGTAAAAACCAAACTGAGTTGTCAACGCCAATACTGTATACAAGTGATAGTATAAAAAAAATTGATACAAACAAGGTTATAAGATCTCTGTATTTCATGTAGTCAACTCGCTTGATGTTTTACCTGTTTTTGGCTTTGGTCTTATATTTTTTTATACTATTTATGTTTAACCTAATAATAGTATGCGACATTAATTAATGGATTAATTGTATATACTGGGTCATGCATATTCTTTTTGGTGCACTCATGAATTTAGCTAAAAGAAAAGAAAGGGAATTGATTGTAAAATTAAGGGAGGACGGTAAGACTTGTGTA
>JAUWBM010000175.1 GCA_030601705.1 Thermoplasmatota archaeon | reverse complement strand
GAAGTTGATTTATACAAGCGTCGTCTGGCATTGGAAGCTGACAAGAAGCACATTAAAGAATCTAAACGGTCAAATAAGATCCAAAAAAAGCTAATCAAAAAACAGGAGAAAGAAGCACAGAAGAACGTCGAGCAAGGTTACGAAGAAGACCAAAAACAAGAAAGCAGTGAGAGACAAGAAATACAAGATACAGGTGGTGGTTAAATTAGATTGATTCGACAACAGGGGGAGAAGGTCTTTACTCATTCACCTTCTTCCTTCCTCCTATCATGCTTGCTGAACAACGTGCAAAGATACGGCAAGACATCCATCAAGTCTTTGCATCCATAACAAAAACATTCCTAAAAAACCGAGGGGAGATCTGGATATCCCAAGTATCCAGAATTTCCCTTCACCTCCGAGTAATTATGTGATGTAAAATGTACATACTAACAGATATAATTTCAGATTGGTTCTGGGGTAGTCTAGGCAATATCTTTACCAGTACCCTGGAAGTTTGCTGTGGTGGTTTTTTAATTGTTGGAAGTGTTGTGGCAACACTACTGTTATTATATCTAAGAAAAAGGAGAATGCATGCTTGAGTTTATACCAGAGACAAATGTCCCTTACGGTGTTGACGATTTCTTCGGTATAGATACTAATTGCAGTATAATATTTGGATTAATAGCCATCACCATAACAATTATCGTTTTATATCTTAAGAAGAAGAGAAGTTTAGGCTGATCTAACAAAACTGGCAACTAGCCAGCAACAATCCTAACAAAACCAGAGGGGAGGTCTTTATCCAGCCTTCCCTACCTCATTTAGAGAGATGAATAAAAAGATAATAACCAGGAGAGATACGTATTTTTTACTGCCAATGTTGTAAAAAGTTCTTGAAGAAATCCGATGTTATAAAACATCGAATCATCGATGGTAGTGGTAACAGGTACTACTGCCCAAATTGTAATTCAACATTATTACGGGTATGCCATACGTGCCAATCTAATGGGGTATTACGACAACCATTACCACACATCGGCAGTGATTATAATCGTGATGGCTGTCTTAATTTCATTTGTGACGTGTGTGGATCCACGATTAAATTATATCCATCTGGTTATAATGGAAACGGTTACTCCAAGAGAAAAATTAGAGCCATGGTTCACAGTGTTTATGTCTTGAAGAGTTTCGATTTCTCAGATAAACAAGAGTTTTTAGATACTTTGTTTAAAGAATGTGACTCATATACTGAAATATTATCTTTCATTTCAAAACGATTAAGAGTTTCAGAGAGTTTTCTAAGACATAGAATGTGAGATAAAAAAAGGGATGGGAGATTGCTGCTTTGTGTAATTATTTTAAGGAATTTAAAAAGTAAGAGAGAAGGATTTGGTTTTAGTGTAGGTTTATAGTCCTAGCATGCGTCGTAGTATCGGGAACGCATTTGGAAACCGTTCAAGCAGCCACTCTAACAGATTAAAGTTGAAAATGAATGGTTTGTTTTTCGGCATAGTGACTTCTAATGTTGACCAGTTGCCAATAGCTCCGTGGACGTCCTTTGCCCTTGCCATTATAGTATAATCTCCTTTTTCATCCCAAGAATGTTCTCTATTTATTACTATATTTGATTCATGTGGACCATCCCACGGTTCAACATATCCCTCTCCCCAATCAATCTCATAGAAAACATCATCTCCATTAGGGTCTACCGATACAAGCGTATAGGAATATGTTTCACCAGCTTTTCCAGATGTTGGACCATTTATTATAGGTGCTCCTGGTGGTTGATTAACTACTTCAATCATAATACTTTTTGTTATATGTCCAATATATCCATCATTATCAGTTACTGTTAGCATTACATCATATGTACCAATATTAGAATAAGTGTGACTTACTATCATTCCAGTTCCATTGGTTCCGTCATCAAAATCCCATTCATAAGAAATTATTTCCCCGTCACGGTCATAAGATGGAGAACCGTCAAATTGTACTGTTGGACCGTTTATGGAGTAACTGAAGTTTGCAATGGGAGGAATTTCACCCCAAGGATACATCAAAGGATACAAATCCTGATTACTACCACCAGATATGTTGTATGGCGTGTCTCCAATACCGTCTCCATCAGAATCTGTTCCAGTATAATCGTCCCAGTAGTTCCCCTCTTGAAGTGTAGAATTATGCCATGTGTTTGTACATTCATCATAGGCATTCTGTGTGTTGTCGATAAAGTTGTTGTGATAGATGATGTTGCCATCGCTGGAATCAAAGATACATATCCCATTATCGTTGCTTGAGATATTGTTACTGGTGATAGTATTACTATTACTAGAATCATCTAAAAATACACCATGCCAACTATTCGATGTGATAGTATTACTAATGATAATGTTATTGCTGGAACCGTCAGACTGGATACCTGCTTTAGTGTTCGAGCTGACATTATTACCAGCAATTGTATTATTTCTGGAATGATATATCTCTATGCCCTGTGCATTGTTTGAGATTATCTTATTATCCAGGACAGAATTGTTATTTGCAGAAATCCAAATGCCACGATTATTTCCTGTTACGATGTTGCCTATGATAGTGCTGTAGTTTGACCGTATTTCAACTGCTACGTCATAGTTGGGATAACCTGCACTTCCACTATTTTGTATTGTAAATCCACTAATATTTACCCAATCAGCAGAAATATAGACAACATCTCCACTCAAATTACCATCAATAATCGTATTGTTTCTATCCTCTCCAATCAAGTTTATTGTTTTATCCACTACTACATTCTCATAATATGTCCCATTGTAAACATACACCGTTCCACTTTCATTAACAGCATCTACACCATCCTGAATATCATCAAAATGGTCGTAGCCCCATCCAGGTGTTGAGGAATTGAAGTCATCATCTACCCAAACAGTATCTGGGGAAACTGATTTAATCTCAAGACATGGTATATAGTCTCCGTACTCTTTGGTTCGTAAATGTGTGCTTGGGACGTTGCCTGCCCCCCAGTATTCTTCATCCGTTATTTTCCATCCGTAGTTGGTTGTAGTCCCATTGACAAAAGCCTGAACGTCATCAGTCACATTCCATTCCATCCATACGCCTATCGTGTCCGGCACGGTTGCATATGAAGTGGGTTCGGATGCATTAGACGGTTGAGTGTTCCATGTCACATTGTCCTCATCCCAGTCGCTTGTCACCCGGTAAAGATTCAAATCTCTCCCCGCAGGATTTGTGTCCCACCAGTCGTAGTAGTAAAGATTCAGTGTAGCTGATATGATTTCAACACCAGAGGGCAGTGATGAGATATTGAATTTCACCAATCCATCGTTTTGGAATATATCCACCCCTCCCGCTCCATATGCATTTCGAACAGATATAAAATCATAATCACCAGTGTTACCATCTGGATTAGATTTTAGAATCCACGCATCATCCGTTGAATTAAATATACCTATAAAAAGGTTTGAATATTCTAACTGTGTGTTTTTTCCTTTAACTTCAGACCTGTCACTTAATTTCTCAATATTACCACTTATACTCGACGTAACACTAGTTCCAACAAACAAAACAATTACTGCTACAACTAATCCTTTCCTAAACATACTTTTTCGCATATTTTAACCTCCCCAGAAAAACGTCTGGAAAAATTGTTATCAGGTAATTTAATTTAAATGTTTGGTATAAAATAATATTGCAACATCTGTAACAATATGCTTCAAATTATTTTATTACACAAAGCAGGAGATTGCAGAGATGGAACGATTATTAAATTGTGAGGAGAGAGAAAAAAATTCCCTGCAATCCCATTTCTCCTTATTATTTTTATCTGG
>JAUWBM010000094.1 GCA_030601705.1 Thermoplasmatota archaeon | reverse complement strand
GTCCATCTATCCCATGGGTTTGGGAGACTGTATTGCCTATGATGGCATTGTTGCGTCCTTTTGTAACATGGATCCCCGTGAAGGTGGTGTTGGAAATGGTATTGTATGATATGGTGTTGTAGCCGTAATCGAGAAACTCGGGTTTAAATGGATCACCATAATAGACAGAGATACCGCCTCCGGTGTTGAGGATGATATTTTCGGTTATGGTGTTGTGACTGGCGGTTTTTCCAGGGCCGCCTATATAGACTCCTGATCCAGTATTTTGTATGGTAAATCCAGTTATGGTTACGTTATCTGCTTCGATAGAAAAACCTTTACCAGAATTTTGTCCTCTATCGATAATGGTGGTGTGTTTGTTTTCTCCTCGGATTGTTAGTGATTTTGATATGAATACGCTTTCGTTATATGGTGAAGAGTCATCATAAACATAGATGGTGTCACTTTCTGTTGCATCATCAACTGCTTCTTGAATGGTGGTATAATTATTGGGTCCAGATCCTCCTACATAAAGAGTATCTCCAGATGAAAGGAGAATAGTAACTTTTTCTTCAATTACAGTTCCTGATACAGGCAAAACAGTTCCAATCATCAGCATACAAACAAATATTCCAACTAATTTGGTTTTCATATTTTATAACCTCCCGTAAATGCCACACTATAGCACGGTTAATACATCTGAATAATCCTATATAAATCTTTGTAACAGATAAATAAAAATATCAGTTCTGCATTATAAATCATGGGGGAAAGCAAAATGGAAAAGAATAACCTCATCAAGAAAGGATTGGTACTTGCTGTTATCCTCTTATTCATTGGTGTAGCCTTTGCACCAAGCATCAATGCTAACATCGGTAAAGCATCCCTTGATAATGAACTGGTTGAGTTTACTACAGAAGTATGTGGACTTTATGGACGGAAACAGACGGTAAAACTGACTCAAGAGGAAGCAGAAGAAGTAGAGGCATTATTTGAATCCATCAGAGAACGGTTGAATGCTACAGAAACAAGAGAAGAAGCAGTTGAGATATTCAACAAGGCAATCGTGGACCTGGATAAATATGGTTTGCTTGGTGGATTGAGTGTAGAACAGACACAGAAGATATTTAAGGTTTATAATGCTGTTCAAAGACATATTGATACAAGTGTATCGTCTGAAAATGAAAATGCTTTTTGTATGATTGCTGGAAGGATAACTGATTCTTTAATTTTTGGTCCTGTAACACGTTTATTACCAAGGTTATTAGAAATTATTTTTTATATTTATGACTATAATGAATTTTTATTTGCAATACTATTTTTAATTTGGTTTTACTTATATTTTGCTTTGGATTCTGCATTTATGAGCGGATATCCATTTTTCCCATTAAGAGTAGGTTCTACCATAACCGTTGGACATTATTGGGAGTTTTGGCTTGAAGGAGGAACAATTCCCTCCGATGGATGGATATGGACAATTGGCTTAAAAGGAATTAAGATATGGATTGGAGAGTTTATAGGAGGATTAGATATTTTAGACATGTCTTTTGTACGTATATATTTACTTTTTGAAGGAGTTAGAGGTTTCTTTGGAATACAAATACAGAATCTGGAAACAGATAAAACATCGTTTTTAGGATTTGCAAGAAAAGTAAATATTGAATATTATTAGTGTAAATTGGATTCTCAACAGTTAGAGAATCTGCATATCAGATAAAATATCTGTTGCTGGCTAAAACTTAAATAAGATGCCACTTATGAGATATATGGGGAAAGAAAATGAATAAAAAGATACTCGTTGGCAGTATACTTGTTTTAACCTTGCTTCTTTTAATGCCATCTATACCAGCAATCCAACAAAAAACAATTAAGGATAGGACATATGATGATTTATTTGAACAATTAGATGATGTTGTTTTCAAAGATGTAAAGGAGATAAATACTCTAGATTTAGGAGAACGTGTTAAACATCCTCTTTTATATATTTTTGTTTTTACCTTGCTTGCAATTAGAGGCATTCGTGGGTTTTATTTAATGATGGACTCCTCTAATTTTCCTGGCATACCAGATGGATTGGAGATTGACAATCCTCTTATTTTCTATAGAGGTGCTTGGTTATGCTTTACAGCAATTGTATGGATTCAACTTTGTAGGTATGTTGGACAGGAGATGGGGTGGAATTGGGAAGAATGAAAACAGAATTTAAAATAGGATGTTTTGTAGCAGTTGTAATCCTTATCGGTGTATCGTTTACATCTGTAGTTGGATACAATAGTATAACATCTGATGTGAAAGCATCACCACTATTCGCTGTTAGAAGTAGCAGGGCGATAGATGAAGAGAGTAAGGATTTGACTTGTGATTATGTTGGAAAGGGAAATAGAATAATCATACCTTTACCTAAAAGGAATAATAAAGTAGAATTATTGGATAGATTTACCAATATTATTAGAACGATGGATGATAAATCATTTGACAGGCTCGTAGAGTTAATTATAAAACATCTTCACCAAAGAAATGATTCACATGAGAATGATAAAGAAGAGATTTTCCAATTTCTAATTCAATTAAGGGATAATCCAAATGAGATAACACATTATATAATGGAAGGAGAAGAATCTAATCCTAATACTTATGAATGCACGTGGGGATGGGAAGGATGCCCTGATTATACATTAGAGTATGGTGGAATAATAGTATGTATGCTTTATTATGTTTTGTTTATCCTTGCATTCATATCGGTAATATTACAAATGCCAGGTTTTTTACCCACAATACTTCCCATATTTAGATGCTCTTAACGATTCACAGATTCTTCTGGCTTTATACAATTAACTTATTACAACAGCACCTCCCAGATAAAAATAAGCCTCCGTGTTAGTATCATCATTTAAGAGATAACTTATTTTAATCCCTGTAAATCCAACTATTTCATTAATTCCACCTTCACCCATTTTTTTGCCCATTAATCCTAACGAAATCCAAGATATATTTTCGCAAAGAACAAAATCTTGAGTTTTCATAAAACGAAACGGGTGATACCAACAGAACAAATCCAGATATACTCCAAGGAGAAAGAGAAATGGATGTACGATTTTATAATCAGGAATCCATCCGCTATCATCGACCTTAATTGATAATATAACAAATAACAAAGCAATCATTCTTAATAACGGGAGAGGATTCTCTTGGGGAGTGCCACCTGTTACTTGGACCGCTAGAAGGCAAAAAAGATTTGAAATATTTCCTTTATTATTTTGACCAATTGTTCTAAACATTTTTTCCAAAGGATCTCTCAATCGGGTATTTTGATATGTTCTAATTACTAAATTCTGAGCCTCTTCAATGGTCATACCTCTTAACAGGCCAAATTCACTTAGCGAAGTTATGGCTTTATTAAGAATTTCAACTGTTTCTTCTATTGTTTTAGCTTGTTCAAGTTCTCTCCTTATGTTGTCAAAGTGATTTTCTATCTCAATAGCATTCTGTTTTGAAATCTGCACCATATGACGCTTTATGTTATCGGGTTTACATATCTGAACAGTTAGCTCAACTAAATTACTCTCATCAGTGGTTGCGGTTACATATGCAGTGATACCTGGTGCAACTGCAACACCCATAAAGAGAAGTATCATTCCAATTGTTAGCTCTTTTTTTAACAAATTATTCTTCATAATATATATCCTCCTTTTTGGTGAAAGTATCATCTTTTTTCCTTCTCCAACATAAACTTAAAAATCAGATTACTATATAAGTATTGTCAATTAATGTACATTATTGTACAATTTATGTACAACAAAAAGCTATTTGTTAGGCTTAATGTATAATGTTTATATTCATTCATAGGATTACAAAAATTGCATGTGGAGAACTATTGTCAAACATTTTAATAAATATCCAAAGAGAAAAAAACTAGCACAAAAACTGCTTGAATATGGATTAAAAGTAAAAGAAAACAAGATATATTGCGGGGAAATTGAACTTTCTGATTCAAAATTAGCACGAGCATTTGGCGTAGATCGAAGAATAATAATGGGTACTATAGAATCAATCAATGGGAATGAAGAATTGAAAAAAGTTTTCTCAAATTTAAATCCAACGTGCCATCTAAAAGATGTAGCATCAGAGATGGGTTGGGGAGTGATAGAAATTATACCTACGGATGCAAGTATGCCTGGAATAATAGCAGGAGTAGCAACAATAATTGCAGACAGTAACATAAGTATAAGACAGGCGATACTAGATGATTTTGAATTATCAGAGGAACCAAGACTTTTTATCGTGACAGAAAAACAGATACCTGGTTCACTTTTTCCAAAAATAAGAAAGGCCACGGGGGTCAAAGCAGTTCTCATTTATTAATAATATTTTTACACCCAACTTTTACAAGTATTTAGATCGTGATGCAATATATTGTCGAGAGTCATTGATTTTTCTGGCTAAAAACAAATTTCTGTCGCTAGCAAAATTTATATACGGGTTACTCCATACTCTTCCCACATAATTCCCACAAAGGTGAATAATGAACTCGATAATACGACTAGACACAAGAGGGCGTTTAGTAATCCCAAATGAGTTTCGAGAAACCCTAGACTTGAAAGAGGGGGATGAGGTGTTGATGAGCCTGGACTCAAAGACGGATACACTAATAATCAGCCCAATCTATGGAGAGTCAACTAATCTAGTAAGGATGGAAATTGAGTTCGGTGATACCCCTGGTTGTTTAGCAAAGATTGCACAGAAAATAGCTGACTTGAAAATTGATTTGGTGATGTCAGAATCAAAAAGTTCTCAAAGGGGGAAGAAAGCTCGCTGGTCTATAATAGCTGATATTTCAAAATGCTCTCAATCGACTAGTGAGATAAAACAGATGTTAATTCAATCGGGTTTTGTGGAGTCGATGAGTATCACAAAGATAGCTCGTGGTCGCCTTCATTGTTGAACAACTAGCAATATCTTTACAATCATTCAATTTATCTTTGGGAATGAACGAAGAATATGAGGGGTTAATAGAATGTTAGAAGGGAGGAAAGTTATGAGAATAACAATTGTAGTTGGAATTATGTTAGTTTTGGCTCTATTACTCTCAATTCCTTCGATACCAGCGATTCAATTGATGGTGACAGATAATGAATTAAACACAAGAGAGAGTGATTTACAAATAGAATTACAAGATTTTGATATTAATAAGATTAAGGAATTATTTAATAGAAAACCTCTGAATTTTACACCCTTATTTTTAACTTTATTTGTTAATTCCATTTTTAGGACAAGAGCAATACGGGGTATTACACTTACAGAAATTTCTTCATATTGGGGGCGTACTGGCCTAGAGGTGACAAACCCACTTTTATTTTTAAGGGGAGAGTGGCTTTTACTTACAGCATTCACATGGTTGTATTTTTGGGAGTATGTATATGAAACTTTAGGGTGGGATGGACTTATCGTATAAATGAAAAAAGGTGTAAGAATATGAATAAGAATAAGAAAATCATAATAGGTAGTATGCTGGTTTTAACTATGCTTCTTTTAATGCCATCTATTCCAGCGATCCAACAGAAAATAATTGAAGATAGAGCATATAACGATTTAATTGAACAACTAGATATCAAAGATATCAGAAAAATTAAAGGATTAGAACGAATAAAACACCCATTTCTTTATTTCATGGTAAATATAATTATTGGTTTCCGTGTTTTGCGTGCTTTTGTTCTTTTTTTGATATCAACTGAATATGATCCTATTTGGAGATGGCCTGGACCACAAATAAAATATCCTTTATTATGGGATAGAATGATAATGTTAATGGCTACGGTAGAACTGTGGGTGGTATTTTGGGCATATGTCTCTTGTATAATGGGATGGAACTGGAATCTTGATTAGTAAAAAGGAGATAAACGAATTAAAATAATTAGATTATGGAGTTTGTATGAATAAGAAGATATTCCTCGGCAGTATCATAGCGGCTGTAATACTTGTTCTGGTGTCATCTTCATCGGCGATAGATGTAAAGACAGATGGTGATACAGGTAGTGGAAGCGTTGAAATAATTGACATCTCCTTTGAAGGGTTAAAAATAATTGCCACCATTAAAAGTATCGATGTTGGTGCGAGAAGCCTACCTGTAGATTTCTACAAGTCACGTATTGTTGGTGGTAATCCAAGTAATCCAAGATATATTCGCACGATTTTATGGTGTATTTCGCCAGGAGAAATAGTGGATGTACCCTGTTTATGGATAGGCTTTGGACACTATATCATTCAGGTAAAAGTACAGGAAATGGATGAGGCTTCTCAAGAAGTACGGTGGTTCCTGTTCTTCGGATGGGAAGTTTGATTAATTAATATTGAAATTGCATTTTTAGAAAAATTTGAGAACGATATAAAAATTGTAAATCGGCAATATTGTAAATATGAGAAATTTTTTTTAATATTTTTCAGAAAACATCATTAATTCATATCCTCGGTGTCCACTTTATTAGCATTTTTATAAGGAGATGAAAAGTCAGAAAAACAAGGTTTTAATAGTATACTATTAGGAGTGCCTAATTAAGTGGACAAATCAACGAAAAAGAAGATGATTTTCAACAGGGTTTTTTCATCTAATTCCAGAGAATACCCAACAATCTCTGCAATATTGGAAACCGTTCAAACAGCCACTCTAACAGAGGGAAGTTGAAATTGAATGGTTTGTTTTTCGGCATAGTGACTTCCAATGTTGCCCACTCACTCTCAGCTTCGTGAATATCTTTAGATTTTGCTTTGATTGTATATATATCCTTTTCAGTCCAGGTATGACTTGCTGTTGCCTCATCCCCTGATGCAAAGGGACCTGTGATGGTTTCTTCCCCAGTGCCGTCACCCCAGTCAACAATGTATTCTGTGATGTCATCGCCATCTGGATCTGTTGTATTAAACCCGTATTCATATGATGTTCCCGCTTTTCCAGATCCAGGACCATCTATCGTTGGTGCATTTGGAGGAATATTAACTGTAACATGAAGTATTGGCGAGTACCACCAGGACTGACCATATATCTCCTCTGTACCATCAGATCCTTCAAGCATTTCATAATATGAATCATTTGTTCTTTCTTTGATAAGTCGTAAATAAGAAGTATTACCATATATTTCTGGATGGAGAACTGTAGAATATACCTGATCAACTTGTGCTTTTGCTACAAAATAATAGTCTCCAGAGGTATCTAAAATAATATTTTCATTATACGTAACACCATTGGTCGTTCCACTTTCTGCATCATCCCAACCAGTTCCACCATAATAATCACCAGCATGCTCATCATAATCCGAGGTGGTATGATCAAAATTATTTATTGGATCTGGATCATTCCCCCATTGGATATAGGTATGGTCAACAACTAAACTGCCATTAACTTGCCATAAAAATGGGACAGATGTGCCAGGTTCAACTTGAGTCTCATTCTCAATTGTCCCAGATTGCCACATTAAATATGGTTGAGCAAGATCAGCCTGATGTAATACAAACCGTCTAACCTCAGCACCAAAACGGTGAATAGTATCATTACCAAAAGTATACTCTGGAGGATTCTTTGTTACTGAATATTCAGGAGTAATCCATAAAATTCCTGAACCAGGATAATTACCATATGTTTCATCTTGAACAAATGGATCTTCTACTGGGTTTTTTTCAACATCTGCACCATATGCCCATGGTATGATTGCCCCAGGTGCTTCATATAAAATAGTGGAAGCTGCAGGCCCAACCGAATCTTTATCAAAGTCTCCACCGTAATCACCTATGTAATCACCAAGTCTTAGCGCAGCTGCATCAAGATAGTAAAAATCTGGAGGAGAATGGCTATGGGTTTTACCAGTGATTGGGCTTGTTCCATAAACAGTATCATGATTTGATGTCCAAGGATATAGTAACATTCGTATACCATCATGGAAATCACTACCTACTCTTATCAAATGATGATTTACAAATTCACGTAATGTTTTTCCATTTACACTACCCCATATACCTCCGGTTGGCCATCCTGGACCATCATAGTCACACTCTCTACACACATCCCATCCATTACCATCATAACGCTGAGGGCCATTATCAAAACTATAAGGGTTATGACAAACTACAAGGTAAATCTCTCTATTATCGATAATCCATTGAAGCCAATCCTTCGAATACTCTTCACAATGTCCATCTGTATATGCCATCCGCATCAGCCAATCAGTAAACCAATAAAGTCCAATATATCCAACATTTTCATTACCATGTGGACCACCTACGAAAAGAACTTCAGGTTTATGTAATCCAAGTGTTTCATTAGTTATTCTAACATAATAAAGATCATAACCACCTGTAACAGTACCTGTATTGTAAAGCTCATTAGCCTTGAAAACCTCAAGGTAATCTGGATAAGCTGATTCTAAAGATTCATACCAACTTACAAGTTCTGCATAGTTAGTTGGTTTATAATACCAACCAGAGCTTAAAAGAGATTCTGTTGGGTCTCCGTCTAACTCGATTAGTATATCGTTTTCTTTTTTATAATCAATAGAATAACCAAAAACAGAATTAATATTCACAATAATGAGTAAAAAAATCAATCCAGTCGATTTTAATAAATTTTTATTTTTCACAATGAAAACCCCCATGATTAACATCTATTATTAGGATATACCTTTAAAAAGTTTCGTTTTCTATTTTAATATTTAATTAAAAATACGATAACCAAATTATATTGATAACTTGCGAAATGTATTGTTAGAAACCTCAAAATATCTTTGGTACTTATGGTTTTACCTTAAAATACTTACTGAATTAATTAAACTGATTTCATTTCCGCGTTATAATTATGTAGATTCTTCTGGCTAAAACAAAAATTGGCAGGAATTAAAAAAGGGGTCAGAAGGGAGGAAAGAATGATGAAAAGAACTCATCTTTCAAAAGGTATCCGACCCCTCTGATAAATATTATAGTTGTTTTGGTTAATAAAGATAACCAATGTTAATTTTCAACAGGTTTTTTTACACAATACTAAATAGTACAAATATAGTTAACAAACTAAAGCGATATTTTGACAATAGTCAAATATATATAATTAAATCAATAAAATCCATATTTATCCTCTCACAAAACCTTATTTCATTTCCACGTTTTTTACCAGTAAATTCGAAACTAAATCTCCCTCCAATTCTTATTATATAGATTTCATTTCCACAATTATAATATAGAATTAAATGAGAAAATGCGTTAGAGGGTTATTTCTGCCTTTTATGGGATTAAAAAAGAAGAGAAGAGAGAGGGTAACTTCTGTTTCTTTAATTATATTACTCCTCTACAAAATGGGCTGTAATTGTGAACGATGTTTCTTCTGGTTTCAAGAAACCAAATGGAAAACCTCTTCCTTGAAGAATAATCTCCATGGTTACATTTTCCTGTCCATTAATTGGAGGGTCATTGTAATTTCGCTCAATATCCTTTATAGTCCAGGCACCAACATAATCACCACGGACGAAATTAAACCCAAAAGCCGCCCATATCGGAGTGTCATCTGTACTAATCTTTGCGTAAGTGAATGCACCTCGTGGTAACAACAATTTTTGTTCCGATGTTATATTAAGTTCTACTGTAAAATTTAATGTATAGTTTCCATCGACTACTAGGAATGTGTAATCTGTGTCTTCTGGGTGCTCAAATCCAACGTTTACAGAAAATCTACTAAAGTTAAAGTATATAGTTCCCAAATAATTCGTATAATCCTCGCCGTTTACTCGACCAACTGTTGAGTTACTACTATTTTTTACCACATTAGCATTCGAAGGAATAACACTCAATCCAACAAACAATAATATTATTCCTAAAACCAGCCCTTTTTTTACTAAATCATTTTTCATATTATTTTTCCTCCCGAATTTTATAACATTTGTAATATTATAATATTATATAAATTTAACGATTGTTAATTGCAACATCTGTAACAATTCTGCTTTTTTCTTTTCTAAAAATATTCTACAGAAGGAATATTGTGAAAGGGGGG
>JAUWBM010000078.1 GCA_030601705.1 Thermoplasmatota archaeon | reverse complement strand
AGAGAACCATATTGGGGATGATGGCACTGTTGCTTCCAAGGGGGATTTAGACAAGCGATTAAGTGAGTTGGAGGGGCAAAACAGTCGGTTGAGAAGCGAAAACCTTGCTTTGGCTAAGCGGGTCAAGATGCTGGATGTCTTAACTGATAGGTATGAGGATGACCTTAGAAATTTGAAAAACCGTCAGTTCCAGGATGAAAGCTCTTTTGAAGGTATCAGGGAATATGAACCTAAACTCATCAAACTCCTAAAAGAAAAAGATGTTGTCAAGGAACATGAACTGCTAGATCTTTTACACATTGATCCAAGTGATACCGTATCAATAAAAGCAATAAACCAACAGCTGGACAACCTCTTCGCTTACAATCTCATCAAACGCCATAAGGGAGGGTTTATATGGCTAAAGTAAACGATGACCAAATCCTGCAGGCTTTTGTTAAGCACTGTATACGTCAGGGGAGGTCGGAGAAGACTATTGAGACGTATTCCTATGCGGTTGAAGTGTTCAGGCGGTTCCTTAACAGTAAGAGCCGACATCTTGTGGATGTGGATGGGATGGAAAATAAGGATCTGTTGGAGGCATTTATCGACCATTTAAGGGACAACGGAGTGCGTTCATTTTCTCGTTTTAATGTGTATTTTTCCGCTCTGAATCATCTTTATAGCTATTTGGAATATGATGGGGTTATCAAACAGAATATTGTTCTTACTGTTAGGAAAATGAATATTACATCGTACAAAAAGGGGGCTGCCCCTGCGAAGCGGAAGATTATAGACGTGGAAAGGATGTCGCGTTTTCTGAATAGCATTATTAATCTAGAGGATAAAACTATTTGCACTGTGCTTGTTAAGACCGGTTTCAGGTTGGATGAGTTGGTTAGCCTTGATGTCAACGAAATAAATTTTGAAGACAACTCCATTACACTAAAAGATGATGGCAGGTTTCATAAACGTACGAATCTAAAAGTATATTTTGATGAGGAGACTGAACATCTTTTGAAACGATGGCTGGCGAGGCGTAAGATGATAGCAAATCCAGGGGAACCTGCATTGTTTGTAACTGAATCTGGCCACAGATTACACGATGAGGCTATTGCCTCTCATATTGTAAAATGGGCATCGCAGTTTGGGATCCATGACAAGAATTCAAAGAGGATAGAGGATCATTTTACAGCCCATAACTTCCGGCATTGTTTTACTACGTATCTCAGGCAGGCGGGGATGAGCAGGGAGTACATCGGGGAGCTCAGGGGAGACAAGCCGAAAGAGGTATTTGATATCTACTACCACATCGATCATAGGGACCTTCGGAAGAGTTACCTTAGTTCCATACCAAAATTCAATGTGTACTAATCTCTCACTTTTTTACATTCTTCTGACCGTAAATGCGTATAATAGTCCTCTCCGTCTTCTAGTATGTGGTCACAAAATGCACAACAGTAAACATGATCAAATTCTGTATCATATGTAATTGTTACTTCTCCATCGGGCTCTGTATCATAAATGCGAAATCCCCCTATCTTATGATGGAAAGTATCTCTTTTCGCAACTATTTTTCCTATTTTCAGTATCTCGTATTTAATCTCACGTAAAAATTGGTCTTTATATGAAGCGATGCCGAATTGAAATTGACTGCCGATAATAATTTTTTTAGCCCCTTTTGGTTTCATAAAAATATTAATGAATATCACTTATTAAATATTACGTGTTATAACGGGATCTCAGAGGCGGCAAAACCAAAAGAAGTATTCGATATCTACTTCTACATCGACCATAGGGACCTTCAGAAGAACTATATGTCATACATGCCGAAGTTCAACATATACTAAAACCCTGCGACTGACGCAGGTTGGTTTTCGGATTAAATATATTTATTGAACCTTTAACGTAGTATTTGCTAATGATATTCTAATTCACTCATTTTGGTCTGAATTTCATTTATAGAATGTATATTTTTACATAATGTTTCCAATGTATACGTAGTTTTTGGCAGAACTGTAATTTTGGTGAACAAAGTAAATCATTTATCCTGTACTATGTGATGGTACATTCTTATCTCCTGGGGGGTATTAATAGAGTATTTCATCGGCATAGTGATCCTCATGCTTCTTCTCCAGACAATCCTCGCATAAGAGCACTTCTCTCTGCTCTTCTTCTGAGCATTCAATACAAATCCACGTGGCAATAGTATTCTTTCCTTGCTTCTTACACAACTCACAGTATCGATATCTTGGTTTGTTCTTAGAAGCGATGTGGGGATATTTCGCTTCCTTCTCAAGTTCTACAATCTTTTCTAACGTAATAACATGCTGAATATCATCACCGAAGTCGTAAACATACTCTATCGCATTGCCTTCTGTGAGACCAAGTTGATCAATCTGTTTCTTAGCGCTGCTACCACTTCCACCTGGTTCGATTTCGCCGAATCTTTCTGAGTGCCACACTCGACCTGAAAAGAATTCGCTCAGATGATCCCCTGTATCATGATTGAATGCTTCACGCATGATATGATCAAAATCACCAAGCGTCTGATTGCCCTTAATTTCAATACGGCGCCAAGGCCCTTTCCGGTATTTCAAAGCAGCCTTAAATACGTATACTTTCTCTTTTTCCATAATTATCCCTCTTTAGATGATAATATCCAGAGTAAATAAGGCGCTTTCGTCTAACGGAATTGGTATATCTGAAGTTTTTGCCAAAGGCAAAAATTTGGGCGAAGGGCGATAGCCCGAAGCCAGATATACCATGTTAGACGAAGTGGCTATAAATCTAAACCTCATTTTATCTATGAACTCCCAATCGGACTTTTTCTAATTCATAAGCATATCCTACTCCTACATTAGCAGATCTCTTAATTTCAAGAGAAATTTTTGCCATTTGAGTTTGGCTTATCTTCATTCCTTCAATAGGGTCAATACCAAACATTTGGATTCTGCCTCCCTTTGAGGCTTGCTCTAAAGTTTGGATATTATGATTAAAACTCCTAAGTAATTCATCAAATTGTCTTGTTAGTCCTGTCATCTTACGAGTGACAATTCCTATAACTTCTGAGGCATTTGGATTTATTAGAGGACCGCCAGAATTACCTTGATTGATACTGGCATCTAACTGTAAGAATTTTACTTCATTAATTATAAACCGTGATGCAAGAATTCCACTGTGTATTGAGAGGTTTGGTTGACCGAATTGATATCCAAAAAGAACAATAGATTGTCCAATATTGAATTCGTCTCTGGCGCAAAGATTGAGCGAGGGAATAGGATCAAATTCTGGCCAATCGAGATTAAAGATTGCATAATCCCAACTATCTATGGGCATGCTATCCACTAACCCTGTTAAAAATTCATTTAACGATATTTTCTTGGAGATATAATCTGTAAAACCATCTTCTTTTACAAAACGAAGTTGGACATGAGTAGCAGTTGAGACTTGTATGACATGATAGTTGGTCACTAATCTATTATTTGCTTTGAATCCCGTACCAGACGCAATTCGCTCATTGTCTTTCAACAAAGATATAGAGCAAACCGACTTGTACACCTTTTGCCAAATTTCTTTATACATATGGATTACCTCCTTTTTATAAAAGCCATTTTGCCTAACGTTTCCGGTGTATGCGAAGCCCTGAGCGATGCGGAGGGTTTGGGCGGAGCGGAGTGTAGCCGCATACACCGTGTTATGCGATGTAGCTCGTCCATATTAACTATAATAGACAGCCCATGATTGAGTATCATTCTTTAAAGATCATATTTTCCTTATTACATGGTACTGCAGAGCCACATTTTGGGCATGTCACTATATTTCCTATTAATGTAGAAGTCTCAAAAGATTCTCTATCTCCAAACGCTATTGGAGAAGGAAATATAGCAGAACACTGTTTGCATACCACTAACGTTTGTGCCATTTAATCACCTCCTTTCATTTGCTGATATTGTTCTGATAATAAAGATATAATTTCTTTTCCTATATTAACGATTGATCCACCAATAGATATTCTGATATCGGTTCCTAAATCATCAATTGAGTCGGCTCTACTTTTCAATAATTCTAAGAAACTATCATTGTTTTGAATGTCAGATATTTTAATAGACGGTATTCCCACAATATTTACGTTGTTAACAAAATTTTGGTATTCTTCCATATCAATTTCGGCTACTTCTTCTATTTCAACCAAAGGCTGTAACGCTTTTTCTTTAAACATTTTAGCCAATTGTTTTCTTAAATAGTCTTTAATCTCACTAATTTGATCAAAACAAATAAGAGCATTATCTGTTTCTCTGTTTTCGACCTCAGAAATAAATTGAAACACTTCTATTTCTCGAACATTGGAATATTTTATTTTTGATGACTCGACATCGAGATTGTTTTTATTTTGACAATAAATTCTGTAATCATCGTAAACATACTTATCTACAAAAGCGAAAATTGGAAGTTTTGCTTGAACTGCTTCTCTATACTCTCGATGAGTAATCGATAAAGAATCATTTGGAAATGTAGTTCCGTATCGTGTGCCAATAATTAGGATATACATATCACATTTTTTAATTTCGTCTAAACATGATTTTTGAGCGGATTTTCCATGTTCATAAAAAACGTCAAATTGTTCAGATAAAACTGGTTGAAAACCGATAAATTCAATAAATTCATTTATTGCATTTCTAACATGGCGAAGATCGTAGTAAGTTGAGCTGATGAATACTCTTGGGACTACCATTTGAAACCCCCGTAATTAAAATAGGTACTCAATTCATGGGCCATGAATGACGAGCTATTTCCGCATAACGTTCCCAGCATATACGAAGTTTCGGTGAAGTCAAAATTTGGGCGAATGAAGTAAGCCGTATATGCTGTGTTAGGCGAAGCGGTGATATGTTCTAGGTTGTAGCCCTTACGTATCATCATGGACTTCCAGTCCTTGTAAAGATATATTAAGCTCACGCAAAAGGTAAAGATAGTGCATTTTGTATTTGGGGTCGCCTCTTAATTGCTGATGGATGGCAACGAAGGGAATGATCTCTTCTCCTGTTCTTTCGAGAATGGGTTTATATGCTCCTGCAACTTCCTTCGCTGGCTCGATTCCCATCCAGAACGGAAGCGCAATTACGTCAAAGTCCAAAAGAGTCCATTCAACTGCATCAAGGGCAGTAACGTTAGGATTCGGAGTTTGGCATGCTCCAAGTTCTTCGTTAAACTTGTGTAACATACTATTATCTTTTTGTAATGATTTCACCTTTTCTACATCAACTCTATACTTCCCTGCTTTATTCGTAACATACTTAGCCCCCAGCACATTGATGGTGACTTTTGCCAAATCATTGGCGAAATTAGTGAGCAAGTACCTCCGAATCTCGTAACTAACCCTATTGGTCAGTCTCTCGTGGATTGCAGTGAGAGTAGTAAACGCGTTCGCCTGGCGCAGGCTCTCTGTTTGCTTGACTGTCTCCTTCCTTAGCCTATATGTTTCTATGGTGTACCACAAGACTATCCCGGCCGTTATTGCTATAATGATTGTTTGAATTATCGACCACATCATGATTTCACTCACCATTAGACATCAGCATTACCCGATATGCTACCGTTTCGCCTAACAAGTTATATCCGAACTTAGTTCGCATATCATTCCAATTTAGCATTATATCTGAACTATATGTACTTATCATTCTATATTTATCACTCATTTATCTGTAAACTATCCAAAGGATTCTTTATCTTACTTAGTTCCTTGTTACTAACATGTGTATATATCTCTGTTGTTTTAGAACTTTTGTGCCCCAATAATTCCTGAATGTATCTTAAATCAACCCCACTCTCCAAGAGATGAGTAGCAAAACTATGTCTTAACGAATGCGCTGTTGCATTCTTCTTGACACCTGCCTTTTTGCAGGCATCCGAAAATATTTTCTCAACAGATCGAGTTGTTAAGTGTTTCTCCCGATTCTGAGATGGAAACAAATACTTCGACTGACCATACTCTTTTAGATACTCATGCAGGGTTTCTACTGCAACATCTGAAAGTATCGTATAACGATCTTTTCTCCCCTTTTCACCTTTAACATGAATAAGTTTTCTCTGAAAATCTATGTCCTCAGGTCTCAACTTTACAACTTCACTTACTCTTAAAAACCAAGAAGTATTACAGGCATTGACAACTCTCGCTGTTCAGGGACAGGTCTGGATTAAAGTTGTAGGTACAGCAAACCTGGATCTGAAAGCGATTTCCTATGATATTCCATTTGAAAAAGAAATCCTTGTTTTGTTGTGAGGATTAGATGAGGAAGCTAAAAAATAAACGCAAATATAATTAACTACCCGCTCTTAGAAACGTTTGGGTAAATATAAAATTCACGTAATCAGTCCATTACACCTTCATATGAAACGTGATATGTAATCGGCATCTGGAACTGCGAGGGTTCTGCTAGAGCCTGGAAGGGAGAGGGATTCACTGTCCCTCTCCTATTTAGAGTGGTTTTTGCTCTAATCTGAAGAAAAAATAAGGAGGGATATCAAGTGACTAAAATACCATATACTGGATTGTGGATCCGAGATCATCTTGCCGAAGTAAAGGAAGATTTCATCCAGAGTATGTCTACAGCATATAGAAAGGAGATGAGACAAAGTAAAAAAGTTGTTAGCTCATACCATCAGTTTTGCAAAATGATCTATGTGCTTGAGAGTCTTGGTCTTATTGAGTTTGTGAGAGAGGAGAAGGCCAGTAGGGATTGGCTTAAGCCTCGAAAATATTATAGAATCAAGCCAGGCAAAGAAAAAAGTGTGAAATGGCAAAGCCCACAAAAGCATTATGTGCCTAAAGCTACGTAGGCCTTCGTAATTTGGTCTATGAGTAATTTTCTACTCTGTGTGAATGGTAAATCATTAATAATGGAGTTTTGGGCTTAAAAACCGTTTTAAAAAATAATTTTTAATTTTTAATTTTATTATTAAACTTTTTATAATTGAATTTTAATCTGTTTTTTTGTATATCTTATTAAAAATAAACAAATCATAAAAGAGCGTCATCTTTTATAATTTATTTCGGTTTATGCCCTTAACCGAAATACAAGTATTATAGATAAGATTTAAATTTTGATTACCGAAAATATTAAATTCTTTTTTTTATTTATAGCAATTGGATCGGAAAGGTAAATTTTCCATAATTTCACCAACAAATTTTGGTTATTTCCTTTCTGATCCAATTGATATTTTGACATTTTATCATTTTGAAAATTTACTGGCAAACATTTATATATTATTGATTACAAAAATAGAATTGGTGAAATTATGGAAACAAGCGAAAGTAAAAAAATTGATATAATAAAAGATAGAAAAAATATGCAGGTGATTGGTCTAGTAAATAGCAATGAAGAGGCCAAAGAGGTACTAGAAACAATGAAACTATTCCAATACATAACAAATAAGATCAATGGCCAGAGGCGCTTAAAAAGCCCCCTTAACAATCCCCAAAAATATAGTAAAGAAAGAAAAAGAAAGAAAATTTGGAGCGGGATTAAAAATGAGAGAATTGACAAAACAAGAAAAATATACTATGGATTTAAAAGATATTGCCAAACAGGTAAAACAGCAGCTAAAAACAGAATTTTCTAACTGTGTTTTTTCAGTAACAATAGAACGGTATTCTATGGGCCAGAGTTTACATGTTTCATTAATGCAGAGTGATTTTAAGGTTATCAGAGATTTTAAAGATATCCCAGAAATTGCATATCAATTGATCGGTAGAGGTTACACAGTAGAACAGATCAGAGAAAGACAAAAAGAAAAATATCATCAGTTAAACCATCATTTTTCTAATGAAGAGTATGATCCTGATAAATGGAATAACGGGGTTTTTCTAACGAAAGAAGGGCACGATCTTTTTAAGCGGGTGTGCGAGATAATCAATTATTATAATTACGATGACAGCGACAGTATGACAGATTATTTCGATGTCAATTTTTATCTATCGTTAAATATCGGGAGATGGAATAAACCTTATATTCTAGAGGGATAAAATGAATAAACAAGTACTTCAGAAACTACGAATTGAAGTCATAAAAGATAAACTACTTTACGAAGAGGTCCTTAAAAAATACTCTGGTGATTTTGATCTCCAAATGAAACAAAAAAATCTATCATTGGATCGCGAAACAGATATAGATAAATCTGTTGATCTTGAAATGGAGCTCTCTGAAAAATACAGAACCGATGCTTTTTATAAAAAATGGGCAGAGAATGCAGATACATTTATTATTGAGGGGTTAAAATATTTGTTGGAGCACAAGCCAGGATCAGCAACGAAAGACCAAATAGAAACACTACGGGACCTGTTAAGCACCTTTCAAAAGGACCCAAGCAAGCTTATAATTTACAGGGAGCATGTCCTTGATATACTATTTAGATACGATAAACTACAAGTAACGAATACTTAGACCCTCAGGTGAAATTTAAGGGTCTTAAATCTTTTTAAAATTTTGAGGTGAATAAAAATGAAACAAGTATTTATCTTAAAAGAACTGGAAAATAAAATTGGTCAACCTGGCGACTTATTTAATAATATCAAAGAAATAAATATAGACTATGAACAAGAGAACCTTATATTATTCTGCTTGAATACAAAAAAACAGATCGTACATAGTGAAATAGTATTCAAAGGCGGTCTAAATAGTTGTAGCGTGGATCCTAAGACTATTTTCAGGATAGCCTTAAAGCATAACAGTGACTCTGTGATTATTGCACATAATCACCCATCAGGAGACCTACAACCATCTATTGATGACATAAACGTTTTTGAAATGCTGAAAAAAGCCGGTGAAATAATAGAAGTCAGATGTTTAGACAGTGTTATTTTTAACAAAAAAGAGTTTTATTCACAGAGGGATTAAAAATGAGTTGGAAAGACAAAATAATAGTAAAGGCTGAAAAAATCAAGAATATATCTAAAAGAAGAGAGTATCTAATAAACAGTTGTCTGGATAATTGTAATATCAAAGACTATAATTATCATTGTCAAAGATGCAAATTATATAAATATCTGAATAAAGTGGTAAAATTGTCAAAATGACAGAATAGCAACAAACATTTAAATATGAATGATAACAAAAAAGGAGTTGGTGAAATTATGGAAAAAAAGACAAGTGGAAATAAAAAAATAAATAGGCTGGTAAAATACAACAGTTTAATGGATTCTGAAAAACAGGAGCTGCTTAAACAGTTGAAACGGGACAGATCAAAATTAGAAACAAGGATCAAGGAAAAACAGAACATTATTGATTATCTAGTCAATTTAACCAAAAAAGAAGAGAAAAAAGAAATTCATGTTGTAATCAGTCTTTTTAGCGGTTGTCTCAATGAAGTTAAGGTTTTTACTGAGATTAAGAAAGCCAGGGAAGGGTATAAAAGGCAAATTTTAGAAGCTGGTTTTTCTAGTGTGGAAGAGTACGAAGAGTTACTTAGGAGTGCTATTGTTGAAAAGGAAGAGCCCCGTTTGTGTGAAAACATCAAGGTGCATTAAACTATGAATTACTCAAAGGAAGAGACAGAAGAGCTAGGCATAGGTATCAATTAGGAGTTGGAAAATATGCATATGAAAATAAAGCAAAAAATATTATTGCAAGCTGTTGACATACATCGACATCTGGTAAAAGAGATCAAAATAGAGTTCTCTGAAAATGGAATGCGCATTTTTTCAGTGGACCCTGCCCATTGTGAGCTGGTAATAACCACGATCCCAAAAACTGCATGTGAAGAGTACAACGTAGAGGGTAAACTGGAGATAGGCATAGATATGCAGAAGATTAAGGATTACCTGAGACTCTACAAAAAAGACGATGTTCTCACATTTGACTATGACCCTGATGTTAACAGGTTGCTTGGTAAAGAGGGAAATCTTACGCGGGGCATGGGTCTTCTTGACTTGGCCGGATGGTCGGATCCGGAAATACCGAAAGTAGATTTAAAAAACAAGGTGTCTATAAATACCAAAATCTTTCACGCCAGTCTTAAAGGCATTATATCAAGCAAAAACTATGAGCAAACATATATCTCAACAACACGCGATAGCCTTATTCTCGAAAACCAGGATGACGATGAGGACCATGATAAAGAAAATAGATCGGTTATCATGCGAGACACGGGAGCGTTAACAGTAGACTATTGTAATGCTGCTGACAACAATTATACTATTTTCAGAAGTGACATCTTAATCAAGCAGGTAAACGAATACAAGAAATGTTTTGACCAGGTGACCATAGAAACTGGTCCAAGGGAACCTATACGTATTACTGCTAATAACGATAGTTTACAGGTTGAATACTGGCTTGCTCCTCTCATTCGGGATAACGATCATGAACGACAGGTAATATTAGAAGATCAGGAAGAAGAGGCGAAACCAGAACCTGAGATATCAGAAGAAGTTAAAACAGATATGGAAGAGCAAATACAATACGAAGTCAATGAAGAGGATTTTGATAAATTTTCAGAAGACCGGCATTTGGATCCACCAGAGCAAAAAGATAACTGGGACGATGTAAAAACAGATATCGAAAATGAGCAAATAGTAAAGGACATAGATAAAAAAGAGACATCAGGAGAGGTTAAACCAGTTATTACTATTTATTCTGATCGGTTGTCGATCCGTAAACCCAAAGGCTTAGAGTATGAAAAACACCAGTGGACCATTGACATGGAAAAAATCAAAGACAAGCTAGAAAAAACTTTGAAAAAAGAGAGTAAAAAGGCGCTTTCAAAGGTTACGGAAGTAAAAGGTTTTGTATTTTTCGTAGTCAATTCAACAGATGTAAAAGCTGATAACAATACAAGAGAGAACATTATTGAAAATTTGCTGGGAGCTGGTTTTGTACTCATAGCGTGGTATCGTTATCGGCCAGAGAAATGGATCGCTCAGACTGTAAAGAAAGTGGAATAAGGTGAAAAGATGTCCCCTGGACCATTAGGAGATTACCTGAAATTGAAAAAACAACTACAAGAAATGGAGGTGAAAAATGATAATAAAGTTTGCAAAGGATCTGACGAAAAATGTTCTCACCATCGGCGGAAAAGCCGTTGACGCAGCATACGACATCGTGAAATAGTTATAAAATAACTATAAAATAAGTATGGCAGGGTATTCACTAAAAGCATAGAGGGTAATTCACTGTATCTGCTCCATTTTTCTCCTTTCGCTTGTCTTAATGGTGGTAAAAAATCTTCTATGGTGGTGAGAAACACTCTATTCATATTTTTGATAGATGGAGCGTAAAAAATGATGAGTGAAGATAAAAAAGTCATTCTTGAGAAATGGAAAAAATTTGCAAAAGAGCATAACATAGAGCTCAATCCCGATATCGATACTGATCTCAAGGCCGAGGTTTGCGCAGGAAATGGCGAAGTTTGCCCCTGTCTCCCACGTTGGCGCTTATCCTGTCCATGTAAAGAGGTACTAGACGACATCAAAGAAGCAGATGCATGTTACTGCATGGTTTTTAGAAAAAAGGGTAAAAAGATAGATTACACTGAACACAGCAAAATGACGAAAAAAGTACGCGAGCAGCTAGGAATCACTTAAAATCAATATTTTCGGTAAGAACAGATATTTGAGAAAACTATCGTTTTTCCCTAAAAAATATTCACAGAGACAGCATATAACAGCAAAACCCACCTTGGGGATACATGGTAGTATGGGTGTTTTTAAGAATAATACTGAATATCTCATGTTTTTTAACGGCCTATTTGCTCATTCTTATTAGCGATGATATTTTCTATTCTCTTAAATTTTCTGTTACACTTTCCACAGGTAATCCGAGTTGATCTACTTGCAGTTTTAAACTCATGGGTACATTTAGGGCACATAACCCGTTGAGCATATCTCCTCACCATAGTGCATCTCATTTTCTGCATTTCATTATGACTATTTATACTTTTTGACCACCAAATGACCACTTACATGAAGGATTTTATAAGAAAAGTATATATACTAATAGTGACATATTAATGTATCACTCGAAAAACATAGGAGGTAAAATAGATGAAGAATAAAAACAAAAAGTTTGTGCAGGCTACTATAGCAGTTATCGTTGCCTTGGCTTTTGTAATGCCATCGTCAGCCATGATTGCTAACAAGGATAATTTAGGACCGGCTACTATAGCCTTAGATGCAGGGGAAACAGAAACAGCGAAACTTTTCTGTCAGATAGAGGGCAAGGAAGTTATCAAGGAACTTCCGGTGGAAACCATAGATGAGATCATAGAACTAGCCAAATCTTGTGAAAACGATTTCTATACGATATACAACAGATGGGAGTCGGATGAGGATGTAGACGTTGCCTTTGGCAATATCCAACCGTTTTTTACGGTACTTGTTGAG
>JAUWBM010000014.1 GCA_030601705.1 Thermoplasmatota archaeon | reverse complement strand
CTCAACCATTTACTCGATGGAATTAATGCTATAGGTTCTATCTGTAAAAAATTAAAACGATGGGTATTTGACTGGTTTTCAAAAAAATCTAAAAAGCATTCTGCTGTTTAGTCAATTTGAAAACTGCAAAAGTTTTGGTATATAAACCCATTCCGTTAAAATGTCAAAATGGAAAACATACCATTATAGCTATTTGTTTCTCTCGAGTTTACACGGTAAATCGTGCTAATCGTTAGTTGTCAACTATTAACACGATATGTGGGTTAGGTTTATATATTGGAACTAATCAACTGTCGAAATAGGGGTTTCAATAGAAGAAAGTAAATATATAGCACATACATTTAACATATAATTTAGAATATATTAGTATGAATACAAAATTACCTTAGTGCATAAGTATACCAAATACAATTGCATTATTGAAAACATATGTTTGAACTCGAAAGAGAAAGGTTGGTTAATAATCTCATAGGAGAGGGATATATAAAGAGCGATGAAGTAAAAAAAGCATTCTTGAGAGTTCCTAGAGAAGCATTTGTACTAGATTCCTTAAAAATGAGGGCATACATAGATACACCGCTTGAAATCGGTAAAGGGCAAACAATTTCAGCACCTCATATGGTAGCGATAATGTGTGAAGCATTAGATGTTAAAAAAGGACAAAAAATTCTGGAAATCGGAGCGGGATTTGGCTACCATGCAGCTATTGTATCTCATCTTGCTGGAGAAAAAGGTCATGTGTACACAATTGAAAGGTTTGAAAAACTTGCAAAAAGAGCACAAGAAAATCTTAGAAAAACAGGCGTAACAAATGTTACCGTAGAAGTTGGAGATGGTTCCGAGGGTTTTGAAAAACACAAACCATATGATCGCATCTATGTCACATGTGCAGCTCCTGGAGTGCCGCAACCACTTATAAATCAGCTTAAAGATTCTGGAAAGCTTCTGATACCTGTGGGAAAAATGTTTTGTGAGCTAAAATTAATAGAAAAAAAAGGCGAAGATATCTTATCAAAAGATCTTGGAGGTTGTGTTTTTGTTCCCCTTGTTGGAAAACACGGCCATTAGATTATAGTTTGTATTGTATGTCTCGTAAAAATTTCTTTCTCCAAGAAATTTCTTCTTTATTTTCTATACCTTTTGAAATAAATCCGTCTATGACACCAAGAATTCCTCGACCGGTCTCATTTCCCATTTTTGACTCTGCTATTACAACTTTTGTGGGATTAGCTGTTGCACAGTAAATTGAACAAACCTCTGGAATGTTTTTTATAGCGTTTAAGACGTTTATCGGAAAACAATCTTTCATGAAAACTATAAAGGAGTGACCTGCTCCGATGTTCTCTGCATTTTTTTCTGCAAGTTTCTTAAGTGCTTCATCGTTTCCTTCGCTTCTTATTTTGCATGCTCCGCTTGCTTCACAGAATGCAATACCAAATTTTCCATTAGAAACAATGGTTATCATTGCTTCGTAGAGATCCTCTACAGATTTGATAAAATGGGTTTGTCCCAATATGAAATTTATATCATCGGATTTTTCTATTTCGACAATTTTTATTTCTACATCTTTCATAGTTTCTCTCCCATTCATTAATGTGAATTTATAATGAGAAAATAGTATATAAAATATAGTAGAAGCAGCTAATTAGTTCCCCTGTATTTAGGATTAAGTATGCCTTTATTTCAGTAATCTATTTGCTAATGCCTGTCGTACCCTACCTAGCTTTCCGCTGCTACTTGAACTTCTACATAATAATACTAAATAATCTATGGTTTCATCGTCTATCATGTTTCCATCTGCATCATATGCATATGCTGTTATTCTGAAAAGTCCAAAGGGAAGAGGGATATAAGCCTCGGCACCATCGGACATATCGTAATCCCATTCTTCGTTACTCATGTTCCATAAAATTTGAAAAGCCTCAAATCTTACAGAATCTACTGCGTCAGTGACAGTCGCGTTTACATATAAACCACTACTAGTGGAAAGCACGGCTGCAATTCCCAAAACATCAAACGCATAAAGATAGAGATAAGACTTAGTAAAAGTGAATAGGTAGAAATATATAAAACCTGGTTTGAGGTTGTTAATTTCTATTTGTTTTGAAATTGATATATTATGTGTTTCTGACCAGTCACCTGTTGCATTGTGGACGTCTTTTGCTCTCACCTTTATTTCATACTCCCCGCTATTGTTCCAACTGTAATTTGTTTCTACGGGGGTGGCGATATCAAATGGTCCTATCCAATCACTAAAGTTACCGTCTCCCCAATCCCACATGTAATAAACGTCATCTCCTTCAGGGTCAGATGCTACAGCTGAAAAAGTATGATTTATTCCTGGACCTCCAAAACTTGGTCCAGATATTATAATTGGTGGATAAGGGGGTATATTCCCTGCAGTCGTGAATTTCCATATAGGGCCTTCCGTAAATAAACCGATGTTATCCCACGCAACAATTTGCCAGTAATAGGGTGTTGAAGTATTAAGTGTTCCAGGATCATATATGGTGGCAGATTGATTATTGGAAACCATAGGTAGAGAAGAACTATTTGTTCCAAAATACACATCATATGTTACAATATCACCAGGATCAGGATCGCCACCTTCCCAACTTAGATCCACATTAATATCAACACCTGTTGAATTATGTGCTGGAGATTCATTGGTTGGCTGGTAGGGCGGATGATTTACTCCTGTAGTAAATTCCCATAAAAGACTTTCGTTAAAAGCGCTCTGGTTGTCCCATGCTATAATTTTCCAGTAATAGGTTGTGTTGCTGTTAAGTATCCCAGGGTCATATGTGGTGGCAGATTGATTATTGGAAACCATAGGTAGAGAAGAACTATTTGTTCCAAAATACACATCATAAGTTACTGGATCTCCATCAGGATCGCCGCCGGTCCAATTCAGATATACATCAAGACGAACCCCTGTTGAACCGTTTGCTGGATCGGGATTACTTGGTTGATATGGTGGGTGATTCTGTTCTTCTTCTGTAGTAAATTCCCATAAAAGACTTTCGTTAAAAGCGCTCTGGTTGTCCCATGCTATAATTTTCCAGTAATAGGTTGTATTGTAATTCATTATTCCAGGATCATATATGGTGGCAGATTGATTATTGGAAACCATAGGTAGAGAAGAACTATTTGTTCCAAAATACACATCATAAGTTACTGGATCTCCATCAGGATCGCCGCCGGTCCAACTCAAATCCATATCAAAATAAACATCTATTGAGCCATTTGCTGGAGACTCATTGGTTGGCTGGTAAGGAGGTAAATTGGCCCTTCCTAACGGTCCTAACATATTTTTTGAATTAGTTAATGAAGGGAGATCGCTCCCAGCAAGGATCTGCCTATAATACAGGTTATTATAGTTAATGACTCCAGAAACTGGTAAAACAGTTAAAACTAGCCCCATACAAATTAATATACCAATTACTTTTTTTTTCATGGAATCCCCTTATATCCTTTTTCAAATTCATTTTATTTACTGATTTGTGTATATATAATACTTTCTATTTATTTAAATGTTATGTATAGAAAATATATTTCTATTTATATTTAAAATCTATTTATAATAAGCAAACAAGCACGGAGGCAGCATAAAACAAAACTGACACTCTTAAACTCTTTATGAGAAAATAAACTAAATTCTATTTAAATATTAGAAAGGAGAGCCACCACTTTTTCATCTACTACTATCACTTTGAGTAGTATTTGCTCCATCTTATCCGTCTAGGAACACGTTTTAACTTTAACATATTTTTATGGCACTTATTTTTACAAAAATAGAGTACGGTACCATCTTTTCTAACAAATATTTTTCCGGTCCCAGGTTCGATTTCACCTCCACAAAACGAACAATTCCTTCTCTCTACCATGAAATATTGCCTCTATCTCGGCCCACCGAGTTTCTTTGCTTCTCGTTGAGTTTCATTTAACATTAAGATATCGCCTAATCGAACTGGTCCCATGACGTTACGAGTTATAATTTTACCTTTATCTCTTCCATCCAAAACTCGAACCTTCACTTGAGATGCTTCACCAGCCATCCCTGTTCTGTCAATAATTTCTACTATCTCACAAGGAGTTCCTTCTATCATAATCCTAACCCTGTTTCTTTAACGCGCCTATCTTTTTAACAATATTCTCAATCATATCTTTCTCTTTTCCAGGATTAATAACAGCTACTGCACTTGTAGAAGTGCCCAAACCTGCTGCATTACCTAGCTCTTCTTTACTTGGAACATAAGTATACGGAATATTTTTTTCTTCACACAATAGTGGCATATGAGCAAGGATCTCCTCGGGAGAAACATCCTCAGCCATTACAACAAGTCTTGCCTGACCTCTTTCTACATGTTTTGTAGCTTCGTTTGCACCTTTTCCTATCTTCCCATTATCTCGAGCCTTTTCTATCAATTCATAGGCTAAATCTTGCATTTCTTTTGATACTTGAAATCTTACATACATTGCCATATTTTAGCCTCCTTTCAGAGCTTTCATTGATTCTATTCCTTGGGGGAACGTAAAAGTTGGAATGTAGGGCCTGTATAAAAATCTTTTTCAGGAAACAACAATAGCGCCATTTTTTCTATATCGTCAAAATGGCAATGGAATTCTTTCAACTTCCAATCTGTCGGCAGTTGGATATTCTTCAACCATAAAGCATTCACATCCCTTCTTTTTAAGTTCTAAAGCAATTTTTTCTAAAATCCATAAACCAATCTCAATCCTACTTTTTTCTTTGTCTAAAAAAATAAATTTTTCTGAGATATCATATTTTTCTTTCAATAAAATAAATAATTGATCTAAAGATGTATCTGATTTGTATATAGCACCTTTAATTATTGTTCCTTCGTCGGTTATAACTTCATATTCTTTAGCAATATTGTGTGCCCTACGTTTTATCCTATTTTTAAGTTGAATACCGTCTTTGAAAGAAACTGAACAATAATGGACTCCTATATCAAGGTCTCCGTTTTGCACCATCTTTAAAACAGCGATAGCGGATTCTTGACTACCCTTAACAGCTGCGGAAATATCATCCTTAACTACATACTTCCTATTATTTAACGATTCACAGTTTCTCTCAGAATATTCGAGTTCATTTAGATTGACCCAACGTAATTCATTATCATCTGCCCACTTAATTAGAGAAAATATTTCTTCTTCCATATCTGGAATGACAGGTATTTCCAATGCAACATCTGCTGATGTGTCTAACACATCTTTTATTGAAACTTTTATTGGACTGTTATCCATGTCGTTCCAGTACTCGGGGAAAGGATGAAATCTTACTTCATCAAGTCCAACGGAAACAAGTTCCGCTATGCGATCTGCATTTTTGAGACCCGAGGTATACAAATGGATGTGAAATTCGGATCCAAATACATCCTTCAAAAGCGATATATATTTTTTAACTCTTTTCCAAACAATCAGCGGATCCCCTCCTGTAATACCCGCACCAGTTGCATCAATGTATTCTGCTTCACGAATCAATTTTTTTGTATCATTTTCGCCGTCTAACTCCCATTCATCAGCAAATATTCGATCCTTTCCTCCTTTTTTAAAGCTCAAAGGACAGTAAAAACATTTAGCAGGGCATAGACCTGTTGCCAGTACCACCATTTTTGAACCTTGCGCACACATCTTACATGCAGGTGATAAAGGAGAAAGGTATGAACTATCATTCAACCAAGAAATGATTTCTTTCATTTGGTTTATGATATTGGTTTTAATATTAAATATATACCTGTTATATCAGAGGAAAAAACGTATGGGCTCGGAGAGATTTGAACTCTCGACCTCCCGGTTATCAGCCGGGTGCTCCAACCAACCTAAGCTACGAGCCCCCAATTGAAGGTGATAATACACTTTTCCTATAAAAATTAATTCCATGGTACACTTTCACGTTACCTGTTTATCCGTTCTCCAACGATTCCCTCAGATCATTAATATGTTTATAAAAAATTATCTTGTATTTCTGAAATTATCATAGAAGAAAGGAAGAAATAAGGTATAATTCTATGACGCCACAAGTACGAAAAACAAAAAGATACGAAGGAGTAATTGAACAACGTGACATTTTCACCCGATTTTCCCGAGTTTATATTAGTTGATTTTGTTTAAGACTCTTCCGTAGGTTTTATTACGTACTTAGTTGATTTCGGGTTCAAATGGATATTGATAAAACAGTCAAAAAACTGTCCCAAAACGAGAAAAAAGTACTTTTAACTCTCAAAAAACTTAACGGAAAAGGGTCCCCAGAAGATATCTTGAAAAACGGCGATTTCAATCAAGAAGTAGAGGTTATGAATGCCTCTTCATGGCTTCAATCAAAGAAATTAGTTAGCATTGAAGAACATATGAAAACTGTTTATTCTTTAGGTAAAGAAGGAAAACGTTTTTTAGAAAAAGGATTGCCAGAGAAAAGGGCATTAAGACTGATTTATGAAAAGAAAGGACGAGCGATTTTAAAAGAGCTTGCCATCTCTTTAGAGAAAAACGAAATACCTATTGCCATTGGCTGGCTTAAAAAGAACGGTTGGGCAAACATAAAAAAAGATAAAGAAACTTTTTTAGAAATTACTGAAAAAGGAAAAAATGCACTTACTGAAAAAAGTGGCAATGAAAAAATACTTCAGCTTCTCAAAGAAAATGACAACATAGAGATTGATATAAATAAAATTAAATCATTGTTGTCCAGAAAGAATGTAATTAAGGAAAAAGACATTATCACCAGTATCGTACTTTTGACAGAGAACGGCAAAAGGGCACTCGAAATAGGTTTTGAAACCAGAGATGAAATTTCTCAGATAACTTCGTCTATCATTAAAAACAACGAATGGAAAAACAACATCATCAGACCCTATGACATTAATGCATTTGCACCTGCAGTTTATGGAGGAAAGCCGCATCCGTTGGTTGATCTAATATCCAAAATCAGACAGATTTTTTTAGAAATGGGATTTCAGGAGATTCAGGGGGATTTTGTTGAATCCTGTTTCTGGAACATGGATGTACTATTTATTCCTCAGGATCACCCAGCAAGAGAGATGCAAGATACATTGTATTGTAAAACTCCATCTAAAATAAAAATTGAAGAAAAACAGTTGTTAGATGAAATTGCAAAAGTGCATGAAAACGGTGGCACTACCTCTTCAACGGGTTGGGGTTATGAATTTTCTAAAATTGAGGGTGAACGAGCTCTGTTAAGAACCCATACAACAGTCAATACCATTCGTTATCTCTATAACAATCCAAAACCGCCTTCTAAGGTCTTCTCCATAGGACGTGTTTTTAGAAAGGAGAGCATTGATACTACTCATTTGCCAGAATTTTATCAGATCGAAGGCATTGTTCATGAGGAAGATACCAACTTTAGACAATTAATAGGCATTCTAAAAGAATTTTATAGACGAATGGGTTTTGAAAAGATTCGCCTTAGACCTGGCTATTTCCCATATACAGAGCCCAGCATGGAAGTCGAGGTTTTCTGGAATGACGAATGGATGGAATTAGGCGGAAGTGGCATTTTCAGACCAGAAGTTACAGAACCCGTTGGAGTTGAAAACCCTGTACTTGCTTGGGGACTTGGTTTGGAAAGACTTGCAATGTTAAAGTTTGGTGTGACCGACATACGTAGTTTGTATATCAGCGATTTAGAATGGCTTAAAAAGAAATCTTTGATTTGATTTTACGTTAATAATATTTTTGACTTTTCATATGAAACATACGCTCCCACAATATTTATTAAATATTAGACATATTATATTTGTTGAAAAATGGTAACTATTGTAAACAAACATTTATATATTAACGGGTTTGATATTAGTTACCGAGGTTGTGAATATATGCATTCAAACAGAGCGCTAAGAGCAATACTAATATCAATTGTATTAGTCTTAGGCTCATTGTTACCCGCGTTAATTATTGTTCCGACTGTTGGCGCTGATTCAATAAGTGGAGAAACTACGTTTTATTTTAAAAATGCTCTCAGCCTTGAATTTGAAGATGGATTAGGTTTGGGCATTGTACCTCCTGTTTCACAAGACGAACCTACAAAACAAAATGATTCAAAATACCCTCCCAGCGTTGTTAGGAAAAATACATCGAAAGTTATTTTCAAACAGGAATTAAACTCTGATGAAATGTTATATTGGATGACTGCTTGGACCTTTTATTTATTAGGTGAAATTGACGATAATTTGAGCGATGAATTTGGTGATTTGTTGGAAGGATTTGAACTTTTTTTTCCGCATCCATATCGAATAGTAGAAATATACGAATACGACGGTAATGAAACGGTTGAAATAAATGGCGATGTTGTCTTTGACCTTTATTTTTCATCATATCAGAGACAGAGAATACGGCAAAAATATCGAGACGAAGTGAAAATAGGATTATATTCTATAGGTATTTTTCTTCCCAAAGAGATAAAAAACACAACCCAACAAATTAAGCCGGGTTCATTTTTACAAAACGGTATATCTAAACAACAAATCACATTAGAAAACGTCAACCTTACATTAGAACCTGGAGAAAGTTTGTTATTTTCAATCGAAATAATTCAGAGCGATAAATCAAATTTAGTTGGTACCATCATAAAAAAAATGATAAATGAGAAAAAGATTTTAAATCGATGGAAACAATGGGGAAATTTTTTTGAAAACAGGACAAAATTTACTGCAGTGCAAGAACTAGGTACACTTATAAAGGAAATAATTCCCCTAATTGAAGAGTTAAATTTCACGGTAGATGATATCGCTGAATTCTTCGATACTTTTAGATCCTCATCTTTTGTTTATGATTCGGAAGTCCATCCTTCATCCGTAACTATGGAATTTAGATTGCCTGGCGAAGGTGAGAATACAAAAGTATATTACCTACATGATGAAAATATAATGGATACTAACGAACCTACTGAGGGCAGGAATCTAAAGGAAACACTCTCCGATACTCATGTAAAGTGGGATGGGCCTGCATTAAATGACAGAAATAAGATAATCAAGGATGTCTCAGTTGAGTTATACCTCCAATATCTTAAAATAATAAATCCGAGTAAAGTAAAAGTAGGAGTAACATTATTTGATGGGAGTAATGAAATAACTCCTTCTCCTTCGGTAAAAGCATTGGACAGTTCTAGCTTGTTGGTACAAACCCCAACCACATTTACTTTTGAAGACGTGAATTACGAATTATTATACGGACATGGCTTAAGTATAGGAGTTTTTCTTGCAAACGGCTCCAAACCTGGCTTATTAAGAAAAGTATCGTTATTATACGATTCGAGCGAAAAACCATCTTCGGTCAAAGTTATCTTTGGAGAGACAGATAATATCCAATTTGATTATGTTGCAGATCCAGAAGGTGGATTAATAATTCCTGGTGGAAGCGTTAAGTACACTTTAAATATCACAAGCGAGTATGATGATAGGGTTTCTGTTGATGTTTTAGAAGATAAAGAAGGCGACTGGGATGTTACAATTACTGAAGATCAGGTAGATATATCCGCAGGTGGAACTGCTGAAGTGTCTATCTTTGTCAACTCAACAGATAACGAGAAGAAAGCCTATGGCGACGCAATCGACATGACCTTTATCGCAAGTGGTAAAACAGGTATTGCTCGCCAAACAGTATCAGCCGAGGTATCAGAAGATGCAATAGAATATGATGTAAATATAGTAGATAGTACTGAAAGTAAAAACATTAAAAAAGGTAGAAACGGCACATTCTATCTCATTATTAAAAATAATAATACAGGTGCAGTAGATGATGTAGATAGCTATACGATAACTGTCACATCGGAAAATAATTGGGAGATTAAACATACCGATTCAATTAAGGATTTAAAGATAGGAGAAAAAACAAAGCCTGAAAAAATTTTTGCAATAGTAAGTGTACCTAAAAATACTACTTTTGAATCGGACATCATTACAATTACCGTTACTTCTGATAGTGGGGCATTTGCTATAATAAACGTAACAGTAAATGTTCTTGGTCCAAGTATTTTAGAGAGCATATACGAATTTTTTGAGTCTGCATCGAATGCTTTAGGCCTCGACGAAATGTTTGGTTCCTATGCCCCTATTGCATTAGCAGCCATACTGATGATAATAATTTTATTTATAATAATAATACTTGCATTATTATTGACAAGAAAATCTGTAAATATCATATGTACAGAACGTATAAAAGAAATTGATCCTGATGACGAAGCTACTTTTGAAATCATCATAGAGAATCCTACCAGAAAAACTCAAACATATGAAATATCCTCAAATGAAAATCCGTCATCACCCAAATGGGAAAAATCAATAGAAACAGAAAAGATTACAATAGATGCTCGCCAATCAAAAACAGTATTTTTAACTGTGAAGCCAACGGAATTTGCAGAGCCTAATGATTGGACAGAAACTAAAGTAAAAGTTAACATTTTAGGTAAACGAAAATCGGAAGGAATTACTATAATGGCTATGTTGAAAGATGGTAAAACGTTACTAAAAATCACTGATGTATTTACTTGGCCAAAAGAATTCAAAAAAGGCGATAGAATAATAACTTCTTTTAAATTGGAAAATAAAGGAAATATCACGGCAAGAAATGCTAATGCAGTTTTGTATATAAACGCCAAGGAAAAGAATAAAATAGAGGTAACTATTCCAAGCGGGGGATATGCTGATGTTAGAATGCCCTGGATTGCTATCAAAGGTAAAAATAAGTTACACATAAAAGCAATAGAGCAGTAACAATATATAATAGGAGAATAATTTAGGTAATAAAAGGGTGTGCCTCCAGTGGTAGAAGACGGATCTAAAAAGAGAGAACAGCAAGAACAAATGAAAAATGCTGAAAAAAAATACCAGAGCTTAATAGAAAAAAGAAACGAACTGAACGACATTGCAAAACTTGTTCGTGAAGAAAGAGATATGCTCAATGAAAAGCGCAAAGAAATCGTAGAGCAGATGAAGAAAAACAAAGAAGAAAGAGATGGACTTGTCTCTGAAATGAGACGACACAAAGAGATGAGAAACAAACTTCAACAGCAGGCAAAAGAACTCATTAAAGCTAAACAGAAGAGAAGAGGAGATGTTATTAGAAATTTGCCTTTAAGAATTGAGGAACTGAAGGCGGATGTTCAGATGCTGGAATATAAACAAGAAACGGTTCCTATGAACACCAGGAAAGAAAATGAATTAATTGATCAGATAAAAACAAAAAGAGAAGAATACAATAAAGGTAAAAAGCAGCTGGAAAAACAACAACTGATTGAGACTGACCTTTCGGATACCGATACATCCATTACCGAACTTTTTAAGAAAGCAGACGAAGAACATGAAAAAGTTCAAAAGTATTACAATGAAAGTCAGAAAAAGCATGAAGATTATATGAAACTTGTAAGGGAAATATCTGCTTCTATAAATGAGTCGAACAAAAAACATCAAAAGTATGTTGAAATAAGAGAAGAAGCACAGAAACATCATGAGAAAGCCATGGAAATGCTCTCAAAGATAATGTCCGTTAAAAAAGAAAGAAGGAAGCATTGGCAGGAATCAAAAGAAATTCTGCGAAATCAAAATATCAAAGCTCAAAAGGAATTATTTGATAAAGAGAAGCTTGCTGATGCTGCTGATGAATCAGTTGATGCCTTGAAAAAGGGTAAGAAAATTTCGTTATCAGGATAACATATTAACGACAATTAACGAAAAATTAATCGGCAATTTTAAATATTAAATTTTGTTTTGCCCCCATTGTGGCTGTTATGGATAAAATAGGTATAGTCAGTTATGGGGTAAATATACCTCGATGGAGGATAAAAACGGAAGATATTGCATCTGTGTGGGGAAAAGATGGTAAAACGATAAGCAAGGGACTAGGGATAAACGAAAAATCAGTTCCTTCTATAGATCAGGACACCGCCACCATAAGTGTAGAGGCAGCCCGTGCAGCATTGAAGCGATGCAGTATTAATCCTCAAGATATTGGCGCTATTTATATTGGAAGTGAATCTCACCCTTACGCAGTAAAACCCACTGGAACAATTGTTGGAGAAGCAATTGGTGCAACACCTGATTTGATGGTAGCTGATTATGAATTTGCCTGTAAAGCAGGGACTGCTGCTATTCAGTCTTGTACCGCACTTGTCAAAGCAGAGATGATAAAATATGGATTAGCCGTGGGTGCAGATACGTCTCAAGCAGCTCCGGGGGATGCCTTGGAATATTCAGCATCAGCAGGAGGGGCTGCCTTTATCATAGGTAAGGATAATGTTATAGCAAACATCAATCACACATGTTCTTTTACCTCAGATACACCGGATTTCTGGAGAAGGGCACAGAGAAAATACCCATCACATGGTGGGCGTTTTACTGGGGCGCCAGCATATTTTAGGCATATAACAAGCTGTGCAACTAACCTTATGCAGATAGTAGGCACAAAACCAGAGGACTACGATTATGCAATCTTTCATCAGCCCAACGGTAAATTCCCTGTGAGTGTTGCCAAAAAACTTGGTTTTACGCTTGATCAGATAAAACAAGGACTCATCGTTCCTTACATTGGTAATACCTACTCAGGAGCCTCATTGGTAGGATTAGCATCAGTGTTAGATGTTGCAAAGCCAGGAGACAGAATATTTCTTACAAGCTATGGTTCAGGGGCAGGAAGCGATGGTTTTGATATATCCGTCACTGAGAAGATGAACGATTTATCTAGAGAGAATGCCCCATCTGTTTTTCAAATGGTTGAAGATAAAGAATATATTGATTATGGAACGTATGCAAAAGTTACTGATATTTTGTACTGGGAGTGATAAAAAATGAGAGACGTAACAGTTATTGGAGTTGGGCTGACAAAATTCGGAGAACTCTGGGATAAATCATTTCGACAGTTAATAGCAGAAGCTGGAGCAAAAGCCATACTTGATTCAGGAATAGAAGGAAAAGAAATAGATGCAATGTATGTTGGATCCATGAGTTCAGGACGATTTGTTGGTCAAGAACATGTGGGGGCGTTGGTAGCAGATGCATCAGGTTTTTCGAATACGCATATCCCTTCTACTCGGATTGAAAGTGCTTGTGCTTCAGGTGGATTGGCTATTCGACAGGGATATTTATCTATTGCGTCAGGTATGAACGATATCGTAGTAGTTGGAGGTATGGAAAAAATGAATGATGTAGTAGGTGCCTCTGCTACAGAAACACTTGCCACAGCAGCAGATCAGGAATGGGAAGCTTTCTTTGGTGCAACCTTTCCTGGATTATACGCTATGATTGCAACAAAACACATGCATGATTATGGAACAACAAAAGAACAACTTGCTCAAGTTGCAGTAAAAAACCATGCTAACGGTGCGTTAAACCCCTATGCACAGTACCAAAGAGAAATAACTCTAGAACAAGTGATGAATGCTACAACTGTTGCGTACCCGCTTGGCTTACTGGATTGTTCTCCAGTAACAGATGGAGCCGCATCTATTATATTGTGTACAACTGACAAAGCAAAAGATTACATCAA
Source organism: Thermoplasmatota archaeon (assembly GCA_030601705.1). Classification (GTDB taxonomy): domain Archaea; phylum Thermoplasmatota; class E2; order DHVEG-1; family DHVEG-1; genus JAGLML01. The sequence goes on along the minus strand of JAUWBM010000014.1, from coordinate 24,812 downwards.
TAAACCAGTCAAAATAATTGGATCTGGACAGGCCTCAGATTCACTTGCCCTTCATGCACGAAGAGAGATCTGCACGTTAGATTCAACGGTTTATGCTTCCAAGATGGCCTATAAACAGGCAAACTTAACGCCAAAAGATATTGATTTAGCAGAGGTGCATGATTGTTTTACGATTGCGGAAATATGTGCAATCGAAGATCTCGGCTTTGTAAAGAAAGGAGAAGGAGGTAAAGCAATAGAAAACAAAATTACTACCCGGGATGGCCCACTACCAGTAAATACAAGTGGCGGTCTAAAATCCAAAGGGCATCCTGTAGGCGCAACCGGTGTCGCTCAGATCATAGAAATCGTCCTACAATTACAAGGAAGAGCAGAGAAAAGACAAGTTAAAGATGCAAAAATAGGACTTGCGCATAATGTAGGTGGATCTGGTGCGAGTTGTACTGTTCATATTTTGGAGGCGATGTAAATGGGTGAGGGAGTTGCAAGATTTTGGAGAGAAATTCCGCAGAGATATAATCTAATAGGAAACCAGTGCGGATCCTGTGAAAGAATTTTTTTCCCACCCAGAGAGTCATGCCCTTATTGCAGAAGGAAAAGCATGGGCAAGATGAAAGACATAAAACTTAGTGGAAAAGGAGAAATTGTAACCCATACGATTATCCACGTAGGTCCTGAAGATTTCGAAGAACAAGTACCTTATCCCGTAGCAATTATCAAACTAGAGGAAGGGCCGCAAATAACAGCTCAGATCGTAGATTGCAATATTGATGATGTAAAAATCGGCATGAAAGTAGAAAGTACTTTCAGAAAAATAAGGCAAGATGGTAGCACAGGTGCAATCTATTACGGATATAAGTTTAAAAAAAGGATTGATCGGTAGCTAAAAGGATTTAGGGGGATCTTTAGCTTTACACACCAGTCTAATATTACATTATTTATGCGAGATGTACTATGGATTAAAGAGTTTTTAGTTTAGAAAAGCCACTCTAATTGATAATTTAAAGTATATACTACTGTGATACTAACAGAAAAAATAAAAAAAGAGAGTAGTAGATGATTTAAGCATCTACTGGTATGGGTGATGTCCACTCTGGACTGTAGATTATGAGGTTCGGATCACCGTATATACACTGTACAGTTGTAATTGGATAGAGAGATGAAGACCCATACATTGAAGTTGGGTCACTGGTGGTGAAATCTCTGTAATGGAGCCAGATGATATCCGCGAACGCTGGACCTATAGGTGTTCCATATAGCATTGAGTCTTCAAAGAACCAATCATCTTGTAAGTCTGCCTGTGGGCAAAGTCCAGATCCTGCATTTCCATAATTTAAGACTGCTCCGTGATCAAGGAAGACCATTGGTCCAAATGCATCCTGAGTAGAACATGACATGTAGAAGACTGCGTTGCTTCGTAGGTTTTCATAATTGCCATCTACATGGTCGTAATGTATAATGTCGTATAGCATCGGTGGTTCAGCATTATACCACACCCGTCCATTGCTTCGAGGCATCTTCCAGTTATCATATGCGTATCCACGCCATGAATCCCACCAAATCTGAGAAGGATAATTACAGTGAGATGTCTGTAAATACTGTGCTGATTGACCACTTCCACCCGTTCCATGTCCAGAGTAATAAAAGACACTGGCACCATCGTTCATCCGTTCCAGATGAGCGTCCCAAAGACTATGCCCATCATACGTTCTACCGTGAGAACTAAACACTTTTTTCAGTACTCGACTTGAATAAGTACTATGAGAAACTCCGTCATTCGTCGTCCACATCCCACCATCAGGATAATTCATCAACATAGTAGTGGTTACATCTCTATTTGGATTTGCAAATATCAGTGCTGGATACAAGATAGTTCTTACTGTAACCGCTGAAACATATGCAGGTGTTAACCCAGGAATATGACCCGCATATGAGTTGTTCCCCATCATAACAGAATGTGCTGGGAGGTAAATGTCGTTTCGTGGTGCGACAAAACAGTATCCATCTTGTTCTCCATCGATATCAAGTCCATAACTGTCAATCCAATCATGAATGCCATTATGAAGTTCTTCGTTCCAGTATCTCTTTGCATCCAACCCAAGAGGTGGATGTTCTTCAGACCACCCTAGGAGATACCTAAGCAGCTGGATAACGATCTGTAACTGACTAGCTTCTATTGGCTCATCATGAACGGGCAAATGACCAGGAGCACGAGATCCATGATAGTAGTCTCCAGACCAAAGTCTCCAAGTCTCTATTCTATCTGCCACCCCTGCGGGATTACTTGGTGCCTCACCTATTCGGAGAACTGGCGATCCATGATACGCCGCAAGCATAGCAGCTGGTGCAAAGTACCCATCTCCTGATTTAATAGAAGTAATGGTGATATAGTTTTCAGAAGCATCATAGTCTTTGATGTAATCAATGATTTCCTGCATTGTTGTTAGATCTGCTTCAAGTGTTGGAAGGCCACTTACACCACTACCAATTCCACCTCTTTCGACAAATATGACTTTATTGACACCAAGCGCGGTAAATGCACTCTGTGTCTCAGCAGGTATACTATCTTCAGTTACATACAACAAAGGCGCGTGTTCCATTGAAGCAATAACCGCAGCGTTTGCAGCAGATACAGCTGCATCAGCTCTCTTCGGATCGATCTTTTTTAACTCACCTGTCACAGTATATTCTATTGAACCTGAATCCGCATATCGTGGCACAACAATGGCAGTCCATTTTCCCTGTTCAGGGTGAAGGACTTCAGCAGAAAATTCAGTATGGGGTTCTGGATCCCAAGATTTCCATGGGTTATATGGTGGATTCTCAAATCCATACCACTCATGGATTGGAAGAACCGGGCCGTTCCATTGAGGAGGATCAGGCGCGCGGATACGTCCCTGTGGATCAACAAGAAATACCAGGAGATCGGATTCAGTATCAGTTGATACAGTAACCTTCAAAGTTGAATCTGCATCAGCAGCACCTATTCGTATTTTATATCTATGACCAGCTAATTTTGTAATGCGCATCATGTCCCAACTGGTTGATGATAATTGTGAGCCAGCAGACCATACGCCCCATTGGGTAATGGGAGAATATAGATCTACGGCATCACCCGCTCCATCGTAGGGTACAGGCCACCAATCGCCACCTTGATTCATAAATTGTGGGAAAACTTGGGTAAGGAAAGCTGCATTGGAAGAACCTCCACTGGTCGTTATATCAAAAACACTGATATCAAATGCTCCCCACTTTGGACCTAAGAACATAACATAGCCAAATTCCGCGGATAAGTCGGGGTCATCACTATATAGTTCTTTAACATCGACTTCACGTTTCAGTGTTTTCGTCTTTTCCAGCACCTGTTTTACTTCATCCTCATAGTCACTGCCATCAACAGCTACAACTGCAAGATCTGATGAAACCCAGTTATTTGTTGCGATATCAGCTGCTGCCTCAATAGGATCAGCAGGAACAAGATATTGAGCAGCGGTTTTACCTTGTGAATCCAAATAATCATCCCAGTCTTCTAGTAAATAATCAGTAGTATCATCAACAACTCCACGATAATCAGCAGTTTCAAAATAATTAGTTGATGTGTCATCTCCATCGTAAACAATGGGTGCCAGATATCTATCTCCACCGTCTAAATAGTTACATGCTGGTATAGATGCAAGATATCCATACTCATCATTGTTACTATCTGGATCATTGTTAATAGTGAATGTTTTAGCTATTGGCGTAATCTGAGGTTGAGGTATTGGATCTGGTGGAGCAGGAGCACTTGTATCTATGGCAAATCCGAGATTATAAGCACCTGAACCATATTTATAATAATTCCATTCAGTTGGTTCCGGTGAATCAACCCATCCTGGGAAGATGTCTATTTTCACTCTCCATTCTCCTGATGTATCAGCAGGATAGAGAAGTTCATCATCATAATAGTATTTCTCGTAATGTACTAACTCTTCAGCCTCATTGTACAACGATATGTCGAAATCAGATAGGTAAGCAATGTTTTTCATTTCCAGATTAAAATGAATGCCATCTCCTGCATCTATCTCAAATTTGTACCAATCATATGGATCGTTCATATCAAGATACCCGCTGTAATCTCCCGGTGAAATGAGAACAGCATCGGCAAAGGTATCACCTGCATCATCACCGGTATTAGCATCGTTTTGGTCATCCAAGTTAACATCAAACGAATATGCGCCCTCACCAGTACCACTGATGAAAACGATTTGCATGTAATAATAGCCGGTATACTCTGCAGAGAAGGACAGGGATTCTTGTACACCGACACCGTTTGAAGAAGAAGCTTTCAGATTTTCGGGTTCATCCCAAAGAGCAAGATCAAAATCATACCCTGAAGATGGATCCATGGTAATATCAATATCTTGGCCGACACAAACCGAAAATTTGTACCAATCTTCATCATCGCTGGAACTGAGTTTACCGGTTACACCTCTTCCTGGTGTATCATCAACAATTTCGCCAGGATAAATAGGAGTCGAGCGAGAAAACAAATCACCTGCATCCTTTTTCGTTCCTGCATCATCGTTGTCACCTTTACCAAGTGGTGCAGGTTCTGGATCTACAATGTATTTTCTATCAAGTATAAAAGGCCCAAGATCTACTTCAGTATCATAGGGTTTAAATTCAATAGATCTATAGGTTTCTACAATAGATTTTTCTTCCACATCGTTTTCAACAGAGCTTGCTGGAACTAAAAACATAGCTCCTAGGAGTAGCATGGTTAATACAACAGCCTCTATTCTAACTTTTTTATAATTCATATTTTTACCCCCGATTCTACTTAAACATTATATGTTAGCCTATTATATATATGTTTCCATTAAGGGGGTAGCAAAACTAGCATCATTTACTTCATATACGCTTATCTGATTTTAGGGTGTTCAATTAACGTTTCACATGCTTTAATTTAATGATACAAATATAAATGAAGCTGTTTTGTCTATTCCCGGATTTTATATTGCATAAAAACAGAATTGAATGTTTGTAATACTGCTATTCCAATATATAACGAATTATTGTCACTAATTTTATAAATAATCTTTTCATCCAAAAAACTAATTATGCTCGCTACATCCGTATTAACTCAAATAGGCACATATATACTTTATATTCTTCTCCCTCTTTTGATTTTGTATATTGGATATTTAATTGTAACCAAAGCTTTTAATGATATGGGATTTTCTTCACTTGAAGCCACAATTATTGTTTTTGTTTCGTTTTTACTTGGATCAGGAATAGTTGATGAATTTGTCGGGTTTAGCTTTTCTAACATCCATCTTTTCGTTTTTGGCAATTGGATAGTTGGTATAAACACAGGTGGTGCTATAATTCCTGTTATTCTTAGTGCCTATTTGTCTATAAAGTAGTAATTTTAGGCAAAGTATTTATACAATATTGCGTATGTAGGTCTGGTGATATAAAAAATGGACGACCATGAAAAAAATATCCAATACCATTTTGGGATATTTGAAAATAAAGAACATAAGAAAAAAGCTGAAGAATACTTGAACATAAGAAAACAGATCGACAAGGTTAATTCAGCTACACGACAAACCGATATTGTTTCATTGTATCGTTTATCCCAGTTTCTTAAAAATAAACCATACAAGGATGTTACACAAAACGATATGATGGGATGGGAACGGTCATTGCAACAACATTATTCAGACTCAAGTATCCGATTGTTTGAAGCGAAGATAAAACGGTTCTACAAATATATAGCCGAACCGGAAAAATACATGAAAGGTAAGCAATTCCAAAAGAATATCGAGTTTCCGGATTGTGTGTCGTGGATCAGTACAACCAATAAGAATGGAGAGCTCCCCATTGATAGTATTATTACTGAAAAGGAAATCAAACAACTACTAGATGGTTGTAAGGATATAAGAGAACAAGCGATTACAGTTAGCTTAATAGATGGTGGGTTGCGTGTATCTGAACTAAAAGCTCTAAAAATAAAGAACATCGGGTTTGATAGACAGCTCGGTGCTTATTTCATATTACCAAAAAAAGCAATGGGGTTAAAGACTGGCCAGAGAAAAATACAACTATTCTTAATACCCAGCTCTACAGCATACATAAAAGAATATTTGAACCACCATATACGGAAGAATGACCCTGATGCTTACTTTATTTACAGTGATTCAAACTATAATCGAAGTGAAACAGATGCAAAAAAACCCATGAGTTCTAACGGTATCTGGAAGATTGTTACAAGGATAGTCAGAAACAGTGGAATAAAAAAAGATATCCATCCGCATACACTTAGACATATAAGTGCGACTTATTGCGCTATGAGAGGTTTTAACGAGGCTATGATGAGAGAACGTTTTGGATGGTCCAGAGCAAGCAATATGCCCAGTCATTATACACACCTGGCAAGCAAAGATACAAGTGATTATATCAAGAAGTTATTGGGTATCAAAGAAGACATAACACCGGAAGATAGCATATTGCAGCCGATCCTATGCCCAAACTGTGAATATGAGAACGTGCCGACAAACATTGTATGTGGTCGATGTGGAATGAAATTGAACATTTCAAAAGAAGATCTAGGCCCTGATGCAACCACAACTGGAATAGCAACCCAAGAAATGTTACAAGATCCCAAGTTCCGAGAATTCTACAACGATATGCTAGCATTGACATGGGAAAAATACATGAAAATGAAAGAGAAAAAATAGAAATAATATCTTTAATCGAGTTCTATGTTATTTAAAAATACCTGGCAAATGAGATTTGCCGATTTTTTTGATGAATGTCCATGATATCGTTGTTGTCTTTCCACCATCGCTCAATTTCTTGTATGTCCTCTGGTGAAAACCCATAATTCTTGTTAAAATGTAATTCACTCCAAAATCTGCATTCTGTCACGGTTCGTTTGCCTGCTGTCGGTCTATCTTCTTTATCTATAATATTTTTCAGAAATTCTAAAAAACGTATAGAATGCATACCCGAACGCTTATGTTCCATATATTCCGCATATAGAGTCCCTTTTGATGGAGGAGGATATCTGTTGCGTATTAAAATGCCTCTCTCTTGAATTAGTTTTTTTATCTTTTCACTCTTGGTATTATCCAAAAAGTGATTTAATCTTTTGACACATTCCCGTTCTGATACCCTATCTCTTACATCTTGGATTTTTTTAAGTTGCTTATCTACATTGCCCAGGATTTTCTCGATAATATTTTTCTCATCTTTAGTAAAACATTTTAATAACCTTTGTGAAATTCCGTAAATTGCCTGATGCCTATGTGGATATTCATAAAGAAAAAACAGAATTTCATCTAATGAATAGGAATCAAAAGCTGTTTTATTGTCTATTCTCATTAATTCAGAAGAAAACGCTTTTTTTATGCGGTACCTTACATCTGCGTTGCTGCCTATTTTTTCAATAGCCATTATCGGTGGGTTCTTCAAATTATTAAGAAACTTTGTAAGACTTTGTCTTGATGTAATACATCCTGGAACAATGCGATTGGTATTAATTAAGTAATCAAGTTCTTCTCCAAAGAATGGTTTTAGCTGGTTAATATTAGATTTTACTCTAGGATCTATCTCTAATTTGGTATGGCATTTAGGGCAATTTTTGCTCCTTATGTTAAGATATTTCTTCTTGCAGATCAAGCAAAATGTTAGTTTTGGTTTTTGATAGTTTTGTTCTAAAGCATATCTAAAATGCAATGGTTTTAATCCTTTTTTTCCCTGAAAATCTTTATCCTGAAATTTAATCAGAAGACTTAGTATACTTTTATAAGGAGTTTTTTCAAAAATATTCTTTGTAGTAAGCTTCTGTCTTTTTTCCCCCATTGTTTCAACTCGTAAACTTTTGTAAGTAATAAGTTAACAACTATATTAAACTATTCTTTACATTACAATTTTGATTAATATGCCATCAAAAGAGATTAGGAAACTAGTCAGAATAGGAGATACAAGTTTTGCTGTAATAATTCCAATGCCTTGGATTCGTTACTATAATTTGAAATATGGTGACAAGGTCGAAGTTATCTCGAACGGTTCTATCAAGATAAAACCAATAAAAAAAGTGGAAGGGGGGAATTGATAATTTGAATGATGCACTTGTAAAATTCCAGAAGACAGTATGTCCTGATATCCCACTTGATAGTGATATCCTGACAGAAAAATTAATTGAAGAAATCTCAAATATTAAAGCTAAACTGGGAGATTAATATATGGGCGGCGTGGATAAGAAAATTTTTGAAAACCTTATCGGCCAAAAAGTACAAATAGTCAATGATGAACATTTCACAAAAATTGGTACGATCAAGCAGGTTTTTGATAGCTCTATTGCTTTTTTTACAGAAGGAAAAACGATTTATCTTAGTTTTGACAGGATAAAGGAAATAAGACCATTACGTAATCAAAATAACAATAACAGGAGTGATTTTAAATATTGATAAGGTAAATAAATCTCATTTAGGTGGTGAGGAGACAATGACCAAGAAAGACGCTGACATTAAGAAAGGAATTGAAATCAAAAGAGCAAGGAGAGTCTGAGATAGTCATTAATAGTGTTGCAGAGGCAAAAATAATCATCGGAAATGCAAAAGCAGCTCAAGAGCAACACTTCGATGCACTCATTCGGCTAATTGAAAGGCTTGAAATCGAGATAGACATGCTACGGAGAGAGAATGAATAAAAAAGGCGGAAATAAAAAGACCATGGAAATCACAAAAGAAGAAGCGACAAAACTGAATAAGGATCTAGCGAAACATAGAAAGGATATTACAAAGGAAGAACTCAAAACGGCTACTGAAGAGGGAATGAAAGAAGAGCAGAAGACAATCGATTATTTGCGTGATCCGAAATTTATTATTTATATTGTAGAAGAGGTACAAAAAGAGGTTTCTGGCGAAGAGGACACTATCATATCAGAAATAATAGTATCGAATACTCGATTAGTGGAAAATGTCAACCCTGAAAGTAAAAATTTGTTTTTATCTGATTTGACAGGGATAGGAAAAGATCACGTTACAAAGAAAACACTCAAGGTAGTAATACCAGAAGAGGATCATTTTCATATTACCAAAATAAGCAAAGAGGCATTTACCTATTGGCGAACAGGTAAAAACTGGGATAGAAAGGTCATCCATTTCGAGGATATCGAGGCAGATATCTTAAATAGTTCAACTTTTAAAACAATGGCCAGTGGTGGTTCTCATGCTGTTGTGGTGGTTAACCATGAAACAAAGGAGATCCAAATTAATGGAAAACCTGTAATGATACTGACCTCACATCATGCCAATCCGGAAAGTGAGGCGTTAAGAAGGTTTCCAATAGGTTCACTAAATGAAACAAAAAAGCAGACCAGAAAAGTCAAAGATAGTATCTCGAAGAGATATGCAGGGAGAGGAGAAAAAGGGGAAAATATTTCTCTAAGACAATCTGTTCAAAGGTTAAAACCATATCCTGTGATTATACCTTATGCCGAGTTGATTCAACATTTTTTTCCTGAAGACGTTCTTATGAGGACGCATTATCCTAGATTTTTAGATTATATTTGTAGTAGTGCAGTTCTTCATCAATATCAAAGAAAGAAAACGAAAAAAGGCGAAATAATAGCGGAGGGAGATGATTACATGATCGCCAGGATAGTTTTGATATATACCACGTCAAACCCTAAAATGATCCCTATGAGTAAAGAATACAGGGATTTAGTCAAGATACTGCAAGAACATATAGAACCGATGACAGTGAACGATATCTATATTAAATATGATAAGAGCAAGGATTGGTTGTATAAGAATTTACCAAATTTAGTAGAAACTAAACTAATTTCCATGGATAAAACATTCAAAGAGGAAGCAAACAAGGATATTTTTACCTATCAATACATACTTGGTGAAAATCCTTATGCGATACCAACATGGATAGATATAGGCAAAAAAATAGAGGAAATAACAAATAAAACCAATAAAACCAATAAAACCCCCTATAACTCCCTTCTAGAAAAGTGGTTTTATTGCAACAAAATAAAACCCTTAAAACCAAAAACTGGGGGGTTTTATTTGGTTTTATTTGGTCATAATATTACCTTTTCTCGAGAGGTTTTAAGGGTTTTCTTGGTTTTAAGCAACTATTTGTGTAAGAGAGACGAAAAAAGATATAAAAAATACTATGAGGATCTAGATTTACCTCTGATGAACAAACTTCAAGACCTTAAAAAACTCATCAATGACAATCGTAAAGCAGGTTACAAAATTGATGATGATTTTTTAGCTACCACTAAATTTGAGCCTAATTTTATCTCTCAATGTATTGAAAGTGGGCTATTGATCAGGCAAGGAAGTGGTGAATATGTCCTGGCCTAATGGTACAACAAAAGAAGAAATCAAAGAATATGACCGTAAAGTAAAAGAGAATGTAGCAAAATATTATAGAGATAGATTTTGGAGAACATTTGCCAAATATCTAAAAGAAGAATTGGAGGCCTCTAAATGATCCATTTTTATAAGTGTCAAGGTTGCGATCTTTGTTTTTCTAAGATAATTACTAGTGGAGTGGGCCCCGTCTGTTGTCCCTATTGCAGCAGCCATAATTTCGTGAGAATTAGGAAGAAACAGCGACAGGGGGATAATTGATATGAGGCAAAAATACAATGTCTTCGATGTTTCAAAGATCAACAATAAAACCATTAAGACAGCTCAAAGATTAAAAAAGGAATTTGAAAAGACAAAACCGTTTGAAGAAGTATTTTTGCAAAATCCAGAATCAGCACATGTTCCTGTAGATAAACATAAATTCCTTGAATATTTATGCTTAAAGTATCTGCATTTGAAGGCTGAAGATGGTCTTCCTTTATTGAAACAAGCTTTCAAACAGCAGTACAACGTTGAGGATGAATACAAACTTTGTAAATATTGCAGAAAACCGTTTAAGTTTGCAAGGCCAAATAGTGTCTTTTGTTCGAATCGTTGTCGTCAAAGATTTTATCGTAATCAAAAAGGGGCGATAAAATGATGGTCGGTGTTACGTTAAGGCGTTTTTCAACAGATAGAGAAAACCCCCAAATTTGCGATTCTGGTATTATTATCATGCATTTCGGTTTTATCGTGGCAGAATCGCTTAAAATGAGACGTGGTAAAATGAAAAAGAAAGATCAGTCAGTTTGGATTGAGGTTGATGAAATTCCTAATAAGATTGCAAATGAAGATAAATTATTGATTCCCCATCACAAATTTATCAAAATCAAACAAAAAGGTGGTTGATTTGAGTAGATGCAATAAAAAGTATTGGTGCAGGAGATGCGGTTTTGCTTGGCAGTCATCGACACGTCAGAGGCCTAAAAAATGTCCTCATTGCTTGTCGCAATATTGGTATGCACCCAGAAAGTATGTGGATAAAGGAGCGATGGCATGGTAAAACAATATTTGTTGCATATCGGTGACCCTGTTAAAATCTATCTGCATGACTATACGATAGAAGGGATTTTTACAGGTGAATGCGGGATTGGCATTACACTATCAGATGAAAAACAGAAGGGTACTTACCTGATTGTACCAATCGAAGTGATTCAATATATGGAGTATAAAAGATGTGTTAAAAAATGAGTAGTAGAGGAACCAAATATCACTATAAAGGCCGGATATTAAAGCAACTAAAAGCAACTCGTAATAAAAAGAAAAAAGAGGCAGATAAAAATGGGAAATAAGAAAGAAAGAAAAGATGCTCTTGAACGATTTACAGTTGAAATGAATAAGGTATTAGATGAAAATTCATACAAAGGTGGATGGAAACAAAACATTGATAATTCGTTTTTGGAGAAGAAATTAATTGAGGAGTTAGCTGAGTTCTTTTTATCGTTGAATCATCCTGTTTGGACTGGTATGAATGTTATTCGTGAGTTTGTGAATCAACATAATTATGCAAGTGGTCATGTAGACATAACAAAGAAGGGACAGAAGAAAGAATTGGTTGATATTGCCAATATATGTATGATGTTGCATGATAATTTATAGTAAGGTAGGTGAACAGAATGGAAAAAAAGAAGGAAAATAAAAAGGATAAAGACGCTGTTGACATCAAAATCGCAAAGAAAAAGGGTAAAATATTTGGTATAAACGATATACCATATTCTGATGCCCAAATTGGTTTCGGATGGACAGATAATAATATGCTAACAGAAGAACTGGCAAATGAAAAAAAGAAGTTGGAAGAGGGTTTAAACAAAAAAAATGGAAGAGATATGATTATCTTTTTAAGGCGATTAACTAAAGGAGATAAAACTACATATATCAAATCATTAGAGGAAATGGTTTTATCTATCTTTAAAAATCTGCAGTTAATGGAATCTTTGTGCGACCATGCTACTACGTGGTTGAATGAGTATCGAGAAATTCTTGACCGATTGCCAGAACGAATTAAATCAATAGCATTGGAAAAAAAAGAGATTGATATAATAAAAGGATTAAAAAAAGACATGGGGGAGATTATAAAACCTGAATCTAGAGAGAAATGTATTGCAGAACGGCCAACACCTGAACAAATAAAACGAATAAAAATACTTTATTTTGAGCAGAATTTTCCAGAGTTGTTTATGAAAGAATTAGAGAAAACGGAGAAGATGACAGATAATGAATATGTAGCATATCGGGAACAACAAAGAAAAGAATTCATAAAGGGAAAACGAAATTTAATGGATGATTTATTAAAAAAGAGAGGTAAATAATATGGAAAGAAAAGAAGAAAGAAAGAGGTGATTCAAATGGAAGAAGATGAAGTAGAACGCTATGAATTAAAAGAGAAAATATCATTTGGGTATGTGTTGATGGATAGGTTGATCTCAATCAATAAAAGTTTTGACCATCAGGATAAAATCATGCTGAAGGCAGGGCTACGGTCTCTGCACGATAATCTCCATCCTTATCTTTCAGACGAACAGACACAACCGATAGATGAGGAGATAGAAAAATTAAACAAGATAACAGATCCAGATGAGTTTTTTGATGAGGCACATGTGTTGTTCCGGATTTTGCTTGGGACTATGCGAGATCTGAAGCTGCTGACGAAAGAAATTAAGATTGACACATATTAGAGTGATAAAAAATGTATTTCATAAATACACTAACCAAACGAGTAGTTTTAGGTAACAAAAATGCAACCATTTTGGTCGTTGGCGATTATACAGGGTGTGGAAAATCATATTTATCGATGAAACTCGCTGAGCAATTCCATATCGCAAATAATCTGCCAACGTTTACTATCAAAAATGTTGGGTTTTTCCCAGAAGATTTTCTTAATTTTGTACGTCATTCAAAAAAAACCAATTCATTTGTTTTTGATGATGCAGGATGCAGTGTTGCATCGAGAGATTGGTATTCCGAGACAAACAAAATTCTAACATCAGTTGTTGAAAGCTTTAGATTTTTGAATCTGATCACATTCATCACAGTGCCGATTCGATCGTTGATAGATAAGAATATCCGAGAATTAAGCAACTATTTGATTACGGTTTCCTCTCCCGGAAACGGAAAACTGTATGAACTAAAACATGCACATTTCGCAGGACATGGTAAAGGTGAGGTTTTCCAGAGGCATTTATTGAATTTCTCTGATGTCAATTTGCCTTCTGAAAAATTGTGCGTTGATTATGAGAAGATAAAAGCTGAAATCATGTTAGGCAATTACGCCGATCAGCAAGAAAGGATTATGGCTAAAAAAGAGAGGGACAGAAGGATGATCCTAAGATCTCGCCCTGATGAAATAATCATGGAGGAAATAAAAGCAGATATAGGGAGATACAGAAATGAAAATAAAGTTGATATCGATCTCATCCAACATTTTCAATCAGTTGGATATCGTCGGGCTTTACACATACGTAATCTGTTGAACAAGATGGATGGCATCAAGTAGGTGAATAAAAATGGCAATGACAAAAACAGTAAAGGTAGATAATGTAACGTTCGATTTATTGGTTAAATTGAAAGAGAAGTGTGCTAAACTTGATGAGAAAATTACGTATGATTTTGTGATCTATGAGTTAATTAAACAAAATATTGTTCATGAAATGTTTGAAAGTGAGTATCAAGAGTATGAGAGAAGAATTAAAGAGCGCGAGGAAAAATTGATGTCTCTTTTTTTAAATTCGGATGATCTCGCTTCTTCATGTTCATAGTATATAAAGTAAATCTAACTCATATCTGTTGATTGAGAAATATTTGTGTGTGTTACGCCTAAATTATAGTATAACTTAGTTAATCGCGAGAGAAAAAAATGATAGAAATAATAATTTTCTCTCTATTTTCTAGTTAGCAGCCTGGTCATTTCATTATTGGTAGAATCCATCGTTATCCTGTAGTTTTTACCAAGTTTGTAATGATACTTCATTAGAAAATCCCATCGACGACCGGCCAACGTGGTATGATCGTTTAGGTTGTCACCATTTTTGTATGCTACATCAATGAAAAGAACCAGGCCCTCTAACATCTCGTCTCTCGGGTTAGGTGCGTAGTCGTATATGGTTTGATACCATTTCCTACAGATTTTGCCAACATTTATTTCTTCTCCATTGATTTTTACTATCTTATCAGGATAGATATCTTGGAGAGTAAGAGTGTATGCTTCTCTTTTTTCAGCTCCCAATCGTTGTATTTCATCAAAACTATATTTATCTTTTTTCTTTACCATCTTTATTTACCTCTCTTTCTTTTTAGAATATATAATACAACAACGGTAGTGGTTATACCGATGGCTATAAAGATCCATCCACAACATGTCCCCATCAAATCACTGACTATATTAAGGCAACCATTTGCTATGGTTTTTAAGAGATTCATTAGGGCAATTTCTAATGCTATCATATGTATCTACTCTAATAGGAAGTAAGAGAGGGATGCGGAGTTGAAACATCCCTCTCTCATATGGGAAATGGAAATTACGTTTCAATTATCTCGCATAATGAAGTATCAACTGACAGCTGCACATTTACTAAAATATCGGATGAAAGAGTTACCTGTTGCTGTATTGAATCATAGGATTTTGTGTTTAGATCACCATCGATGAGAAATTCATATTGCCCTTTCTCAACATCTGTGATTGTAACCTTTCCCTGCGAGTTGCTATGATAAATAGTAACATCACCATCTATGAGTTTCCAACCAACCCGCGCTACAGAAATATCATTACCGACTTCTCTATCTGTTATTTTAAAAACAACTGTATACGTCCCATCAGGGTTATTCTCTCCTTGTCCTAATAAATCAGAAATCTCATTACAACCTGTTAAGAAAATCAAACTGAATATGATTAAGACAATTGGAATACTTGTTTTGACTTTGCTTTTATTTCTCATTGGCATCACACAACCATTTTCTCAACTGATCGAAAGAATGTTTCTCGGATAGGTTAACGATCAGGGTAAACAGTTCATGGAGCTGCTCAACTGTGTATTCGTGCTTTGACTCCTGTATGCTAAAACTCTTGGTTTTGTCGAATTGGTTTTTTTGAGATCCTTGTTTCTTGATGGTTACTTCGCCCCATCTTTTTGTTGCAACTCTCATAATTATACCGTTGGTATAACCAATGATTAAACCATTATTAATATTTTTTGATGGAATATTATGGGACAAAGAGTTTAACATCTAAAACCCCTGATACTACCATGTATCCCTATGTTAATGTTACCAAGGAGGGCATAATATAATGAACAGCATCTGTTCAATAAAAAGGACATAAGATATGGCCCGCTATGGAGGCCATCTTCCTCATCTAGGAAGATCACTTTCCTGAATCAGGAAAATACCAGGATATGAAAGTGGAAGTGGCTCCGTAGTGTTATCCGATAGCCCATAATCAATCTTTTATCTATCATGGTGGTGATCGTGAAATCAACGGATAGTCTACCCTTAGGCAACAGAAGAACGTCCCTTAGAACGGCTCTGTGTGAATATTTTTTCTGTAAATAAAAATGAATCACTCCATATAACTTGTTGAGTCCAGAATCTCTGTTTAGATCAATTTTAGGGGTCCATTGCATAATGACGGTAAAAAAGAATACTGCAGAAAATGGTCCAGTAAATAATGACGGCAAAACATGCTGCAGCTGCAGCACCTGGAACGTCATTTTGACGGCATAATGATCGGAACTCTGTCAGGATCCTGCGACCAGGGGCGATAAAATGACGGTAATTAATGATTATTAGTACTGATATCGACAGATTAGATATGTATTAGTACTGGGTACTGTTGAATGGAGGGGTGTTGAATCTGTGGTGGTAATTCAACAGAGCAGTACATGAATAAGTATAATAAGCACCTAAAATATTGTTTTTAATATATGGGGGCGTTCTTTGAAAGTGATAGAGAAACAGCATGGGAATATTACAAAGAGTTAGATAGACGCATCCAACAAAGAGAGAATTATATATTAGTAGCGGAATCTATGTTGTTACTTTCCTACGTAACTGCCTTTACATCACATAGCCCCTTTGGTTTCCAAACGCCAGTTGCAATTGTAGGTATTGTAATTACTCTTTCATGGTATTATGCTAACTTAAGATTGCTTATCCAATCTGAAATTTTAATTGATGATTATTTGTTTGAAAATCCTGTTATTAAGAGATCTATTACATCTGTTATAAGATATCCGAATGCAAAAAATTTCCTTCACGATTTATTACCTGGTTCTGTTCTTCTGCTTTGGATATATCTATTATATTTCTCTCTTTATTCTGTTGCTACATATGATATTGCAAAAGAAATATTTATTTTCTATTTTCTAGTTCTTATGTTAGTTAGACTTCTTATATATCTCTTGCTTCCAAGAAAACCAAAGAAAGATTGTTAAAGTGCTGATACCCCGCGTTGGCTTTTTAGCCTCTGGCTATAGCCAAAAGTACTTTTAGGTCATCACTTTAAATCTGAAAAACAAAAAATAATTTCTTATTTGTATTACCCCATTGGTTATACCATTAGTATAATTTAAGCGTTTAATCTCCCGTCAGGTAGTTCAATATAATACTTTTCCTTCTTATCATCCCAAGCAAATTCATAATTCAATGTTCTCTCTTCATCGAGTTCATCTAAAATCGAAGTATCAACAAAATGTTCTATTGCTGTTGAAATCAGGTTCTCCGTTAAATCAAGAGATAACGCTTGAGCATTCACATCATAAATATCAGAACCGTACTTCTCTATAAACCAATGGATTAGAGGATCACGTTTAGCTTTTTGTATTCTTTCTTCTGTTTTAGGTGAATCAGGATCGGGTAAAATATTATATTTCCTAATCTGAGGTTTGGTCACAAGGATCTTATAGACTTGCACATTTAATCCAAAATCAGCAATCGCAGATTGAAGATTGTAGATTTTTCTATTTCCAGATGGATTGAAATCGCCACAATACAAAATAATGATATCATCAAGATTTTCGGCTAATGCTCTACTCCTTATGCGGCTCACAATGCCATATACGGCTTTCTAATGCTATGGTCGAAGGCATCGATCTTGCTGTAAAGCTCGGCCAGGGCAACAACAGAAGCGATATTATTAAGATGGCTATTGCCAATTATCTCAAAGAGCTTACAGTCACTGGTGAAATGAAAAAAAGAAAGTTGTAAGGTGAAATGACACGGCATTATTGTGCTCGTTGCAACAAGCTATTTGATGAGAAAGATATGATCCTTCATGTCTATCATGATAGGGAGGATTGGTATTGTAAGCCATGTAACAGGATTATAGTTGATGAAGTGCCGGATTTCCAAAAAAAGTTAGAAGAATATGAGGAGAAGGTTAAATAAGAGGGGATTTTTATTTTGAAAGAAATTAGTGTACCTGTTAATTTTACCGTTGAACGTTTAGAAAAACCGTTGAAAGAAAAGAAGGTAACTGCGACCATAAGAGGAAAAACCTATATTCAAAGATTCAGTTTAAAAATTGGTAAAAAGATAGAAGTGAAATATGAGAGAGAACGAATCGGTTTTGCAGTAATAAGGAATATCCGTTTAATCGGATATCAGGATTTATTTAACCCTGAGATTATTAAGAAGGAAGGTTTTGATTCAGCCGATGAATTGATCAATGCTTTGAAACCGTTTTGGAAGTATCACTGGAATCAAGTAAAAGCCGGAAAGGTAAAGATGCCTCTAATTGAATTTAAATGGCTCTAGGCTCGTTATTGAAACGAAAAAAAGAAAGCTGTAGGGATAAGGTGAAATGAATCGAAGAAAGGTTGAAGAACAGTTTGCCCCCGGACGTGTTGAGAGACAATTGGACCCAGAGAGATTAGGGTCTTACAGGGTTTGTCTCTAAAGTCGTATTTTTGCACCTGAAGTCTAGAACAACATTAAAGGGAAATATAAATAGCTATTATTCCAGCTTCGTTCATCTTAAAAAGTAAAATAAAATTACCCCGTATGATAACAACATACCACCAGTTACAAGAGTAATAAAATGAATTTTTCCTATACGTTTTTTTTCTTTAACATCGGCAGTTCTAGTAACAATATCATGATATGTTGATGTAGTGCTATACATTGCCTGTGATAATATTAAAAAAGATCCAACAGCCCCTAAAAAATATGAGGTATCTGTTATCGCCTGAATGGCACATGTTGATATTGAAAATATTATGAAAGATAAATATGCAATTAATATAGAAGTAACGAAAGATACGAAAAGCATCATCGATTTTTCTTTATAACTTGTAATTTTTATATCTCGTAAAGTATTCCCTGAGCCTCCTGAAATTGTACAAATTCTCGGTCCAACTTTCCTTATTATAAGGATATATAATATGAGAATAATTGCAAGCAATACGGCAAGTTTGGAAACAATTAAAATATCAATCATAAGTAAATTTATATTTCTTAGATACTTAATAACTATGTGGCATTGTATTTTTCCCAATAATCGTTGAAGAAATAACCTTCTCACGTGCCACGATTTTCAATTTTACAATGTAAGGGTAGCAGCTTAACAGTATAACATTAAATGGTGAATATATAACATCAACCACATTGTGTTTTCGTCTCAATCTTTTTTTAAATAAGCCGTGAATAAAAATAACTCCTGTTGATTCTCTTATCAAAAAAAATATAAACAATAACTAAAAATACCGTTGTACACCGATGTTGCCCTTCAAATAGATCCCTTATCGAATACGTTGATGTTGCATTATGCCTTTTTTTTTCCTTGAGAAACCCCCTCCAGATGCTGCCTAGTAACTTCAGTCAGACGTAACCTTGCAGTTTTAATCGTTTTCCCATTAGAAGTTGTACCAAGCTCTGGACATCTAGCATAGAACAAATCCTGTTCTTTCCATATTTCTGCTGTATAAACATCGCCATTTATTATAAAATTCTGTTTCATTTTATTCAATACCTCCAATTAACCCATTCAATAAAAGGATAAAAATGTTGTCTATCGATATTTTACGTGCAAAATTCTTAATTTAAGTGCAAAGCCGATTAAGGAGAACATAAGGAGATTACAAAAAAACTATAAAGATAAACGTGATTTCTTTATCTGTGGGAGAGACAAATTACATTTGGAGATGTAATGACTGCGGTGATCTTTTCAATTATCCAAAGTTCGATCAAAATACGAGAAAGGATTGCTGTCCGGCATGTGGAAGTTTGGATATCGAAAGATCTGGGATTCTAAAGAGGTAAGGATGAGAGGGAAGTAATTTGAAAGAAAAAAGGTTTTCAAAAATTAAGTCAATCGGTGCAAAATATAGAGAAAAACATAGACGCGATAAAATCATTAACTGGGAAATATCCAAAAGCATACGATTCCCATTCTATATTTTTGCCGCTATGATAGTTGTGGCATTGTTATTATTCGTTGTTGGTGGTACAATTTTTTTTAAAGATCTTGAAGAAAAATTCTGGGTTCCACTTATCCTGGCAGTACAAGTAGCAATCATTATTATTCAGCTATGGTTCATAAGAAATCAAACAAGATTTATCAGAATGGGACATCAACCTGAATTTGTTCTTGAAGTAAAACCGTTTTCAGGACAGCCGTTAATGATTATATCTGTTCGAAACTTAGGTAGTACAGCACATCGTGTTAATTTTAGAATAAAACCGAAAAAAGGTGAAGAATTAAACGTTAATGTAACAAACACTGAACTATATACCTTTAAAAACGGAGATGAAAAGGAAGCTTGTGAAATGGATAGAACTGATTTTTTTGAAAAACAATTTAAAATTGTTTTGGAATATCATGATAAACTAGGATATTGGGGATCTGCAAGATTTTTAAAACTTTCTGGTGAAAAGGATTTTGAAACATTAGATCCGGGGTTTTATTAAAACGCACAAAAATCTCTCCTGTTGAAAAACCTATCAAAATACCTTAGAACATGGTTTTTCCATCAAAACTCCCTATGTAACAGGGTAAAAACAAGGTTGTAACGCATTATGTCACAGGAGGGATATCAAAAAAGTAGGTTTTTGCCGTTGTTTTTTGGTACCATGACGTCAGGATCTCAATTAAAATGCCGTCAAAAAAAGAAGATATCATTGTAGATCTACGACTGGACCAATAAAGAATGACGGCAAAAGGGGCCCTGGTGATCAGCTGCAGACCTTGTATTTGCCGTCATTATGCAATGGACCAAGATCTAGACGTCTCCATTTTTGACGGTGTTTTCGCTATTTTAAATTTCTCTCCTGTACAATAATGCCTTAAAAGGTAGTTTTTCAGTGTAAACTCCCTATGTTCAAGGGTAAATGCAGGGTTATAAATGTTTCATAAACTATAGTTTCTGGTAAATATTTAAATACCCCATACAATTTAGATTATTTGTAGAAAAGAAGGAAGGGTTTTCTATAATGCTTATAGTTATAATCCCCTATATTTTCCCTTCCTTCTACAGTATTCCCTTCTGTTGAATATCTATAATAATGCTTAGCTATGGTAGTTTTCCATGCAAACACTAGGGTAAACGTGCAAGAAACAGGGTTATAAAGGATTAAATTATTACATATATTGGTTTTCGATGGAGGATGCGAAGGAAATAGCAAAAAAACAAATTCAGATTAATTGGGATTATGCCAAACAACAAAATGATATACGCTGCAGGATCTATCTTCAATATTTCGTTGTTACTTTTACAGGGTTTGTTTCTTTTTCTATAGCTTCTGTTATTGGAAACACTCTTCTTATTTTCCCTGCGATTATCTTTGCTGTTCTTACAATGGCTGTTATCCTAAGACTGCGAAGTACTACCTATGACTTAGAGGCAGATTGGCAATATATAGTATATGAATTAGAAAAATTAAAATAATAAGAACTACATAAATAAGGTAAGGAATAAAAAATGACTCCGAGAAAAAAAACTCAACTTGAAAAAAATTTAGAAAAGAAAAATAAAGAAATGGTAGAGTGGGCAAAAAGAGTTGCTAAAAGATCAAGAAGATTATTCTAAATCAAAAGATTTTTTAAATACTAATTGATAATCTCATTAGAGGTGTTTTATACGATAGAAAATATTAAAGAAGATGCTGATTCAAATTATTGGTTTTTTGCAAATGCAAGTAGTGGAACCTACCGAGAAAATGAGTTTTATCTTAGATTTGCCAGACACGATCCTTCTGGTGAAGTAGAATCTTTATCAATTCATATGTTTCCATATCAGGCAAAAGTCGTAATGAAACAACTTGAGTATTTAATAAATGAATATGAAAAAAAAGAACCACTACCAGATGTTCAATTACTTACTGAAGGCGAAAGAAAAATCGATTATAGACCACCAATTCATGGATAGTATTTATTAGAAAAAATTAGTTGTGAACCATTAACACGATAGATGGGTTAAGTGCTATGGCAAATTTATTTAAAGCATTGATGCTTTTGAACTCCGTTGGGATGTCACATGAAAATAAGAGTCTGTTTCGATAAGGATAAAGCATTAAAAAATAAAATTAACAGTTTAGATGAAAAGATTAAAAACATTAAACAAAAACTTAAAAAATAAATTAATCAATCCATGCTAATGCTTGATGTCAAGTAGTTGCCAATCATTAACACAAAAATATGGTTATAAAGGATTATTGTATTCAGATTATCGGGAGTTAAAAATGACAGCAAAAGCAAATCCAAGATATGT
Source organism: Thermoplasmatota archaeon (assembly GCA_030601705.1). GTDB lineage: Archaea > Thermoplasmatota > E2 > DHVEG-1 > DHVEG-1 > JAGLML01. Next base: position 2,698 of record JAUWBM010000014.1, on the reverse strand, counting down.
AAGTCATGCAGTAATATCTCATGATGTTGCAGAAGATACAATAGATGAAATGAAGAGGGTTTTAAAAGGAGATTTTCCAAAGGAGCAAGAAGAAAAAATAAAGTTAAAAATATTTGAGGATGTATTGAGAAGATTTGAAAGTAACCCAATTAAAGATTAAAAATATCCGTACTGTTCATTAGTTGTCAAACATTAACACGTGTATGCAATAACTCAATTCAAAGTTTTATTGTATACACTCACATACTATGAGAGTAAGTTGCGAACCATTAACACGATAGATGGGTTTACTTTATATAGTAGAACTAATCATGTTACAACCTAACATTATTTTACTCATATTATTAGTAAAAACATTTACTACGTAAAATATTTGTCTATAAAAAATAAACTACAACTATCAAGAATTTTTCTGGGAATAATAATCGTTGCTATTATTACTTACTTTGTAACAGAACCAATTCCTCAAATAGGCATTGTCGCTAAGTTTCCTTTTTGGCTCCTTCCAGTATTTTTCGCAAGTCTTGCTTCAATAATTTTATCATGGAAAGATAAATGCAAAGCGGCTCCCCTCGCTTACATTTCTGGAACAATAGGAGTTTTAATAGGAGCTGATTTTTTACATCTAATAAGTTTGCTAGAAAATGAAATTCAAACAACGAGAAATGCAGTTATTGGTGGAGCAAGTATTTTTGATATGGTATTTATAACTGGAATACTAGCAGTGATTGTGGACGGAGTTTTGGTATATCAGAAAAGAAAAAAGGAGAGTTAAACCAATTCTAGAAGAAAAAAACTTTAAATTGATTAGAAGTAGTGTGGTAGATTAAATACCAGTCACATGCCAGTTAGTAAGATTAAATCATTTTTGAGTTGTGTGCCTATTTATTAGAAGTGACCATTATGAAAACAATTCTTGTATCCAATACGGCTTGGAAAGGTCTGCACAAGCTCAAACGCAATCTCAACTTACGCAACACCAACCAAGTTGTCGAGATGCTTATCGTAAGTTACAGAAATGAGGTCCTCAATAAAAGCATCAAGGAGATTTTTGGTGTTTAAAACTAATGGAGTTTGTTCTAAATCTAATAATAACTATTAGTTCATCAATGATATTTGATTAGAAATAGAGAAAAACTCATTACTCATTTCAAAACTAATGAATGGTAACCAATTAATATTATACTTAATAGTATAATATGGTGAACATTGTGAGGGTGGTGATGCCCTTTTAGTTTGCCCCTGGTTAATATAATATAGTGCACTGTGCTCAAAATTGATATACTCGATAGGTGGGGCTTTGAATCTAAAATCAAGGTATTTTAGCCAGAAGAATCTGCGATATTGGACAATAATTGAATAAGTAAAAGAATAATGCCTATCAAAGAGTGGCTTATTCTCATATCGGACAAGGGAAGCAAGCGGTAAAAGGTAACACCATCATCGAATAAGCAAATGCTATAATTTGGATTAGAAAGATTATTAATTGAATTATCAAGCATCCAGGAAACCATACTCCAGAAGTATAATCACAATTACCCATAGTACACATTGTGCATACAGTGCATTCTAAAACAGTGTCGGTAATATCATCAGTCTCACCAACAATATTGTGCTTTAACTCTACTGGATTGGTCCCTAACTGATTAATTATATTTTTAATTTCACCATCACCAATATTCTTATTTCTAATCTCATTATCCTGATGCATAAAATTAATAATTAAACCTATAAATCTATTGAATGTTTCATCATCCATTCTACTGATAACATCTATAACTTTCTGCAATTGTGTGTTTCTACTATTACATGTAGGAAACGATATTGTACTACCTTTACTCTTCCCAACATAATCACAACTCAAATCCTTACTTTCTTCATCTATAGCCCTGCTACTTCTAACAGCGAATAGTGGCGATGCTTTAGCAATAGTAGATGATTTAGTGGTTTGATAACCAACTACACCTGTAAATGACACCAGAACAAGTATTGCAATTGCTATGATACTGCCGATGAGTATCTTCTTATTCATCTTCTTTCCCCATATATCTCATACATGTTATGATATTTAGATATTAGTGAAATTTGAATTTCAAGAACAGAAAAATAAACAATAAAAAACCTTCAAACTCATAATAAAGATCAATAGGAGGGGGCATATCCAAAACAGCTTCAATAGAACCAAATCCAAGTATTAGTCCCTGGTAGAGGAGTACCTCTTCTTGTGGTTCAATTTCTACATAATAATCCGAAATATTTATGGAATCGCCAAAAACCATAATTGATGCATTGACAGTGAATATGCAACTGACATTACCTCTAAAAGTTTCATTACCTCCATTTATAACATAAAGATTTATACCAGGAAAACGAAATCCGTTGTAAAATTGAAAACCCAACTGAGGGGATAGATTATCTGTCTTCTTGCTTTCAATTTCAACCAGTTCACTCTCAATGGATGCTTTGCTTACATTGGCATTAATAGATGGTGCAACAGCAAGTCCAAGAAAAAGAACTATCACTCCAACTGCAAGTAGTTTCTTCATTTCACACCTCTATGTCATATGGTTCTTGTGCTGGATGCCAGTCAATATTAACCCAAGGAATATTCCAAAAGTCACCCATTCTTCCAAAAATTAGTTTGGGGAGAATCCTCAATCTATTCCAATAGTTACCGCTCCACCGATTATAATCGGAT
>JAUWBM010000141.1 GCA_030601705.1 Thermoplasmatota archaeon | reverse complement strand
ACGATTATCAAGTTATCTGGTTGTTTTATTCCTCTTTTTTCTATTCCGACTGTTATAGCAGTAATAGCAAAGACCTTTTACTTTGGCGTTTCTGTTACACTCAGGTACTTTGCAGATTTTTCCTAAGTTTTTTTGGTATTTCATATTTCCCCTCCAAATCTACAATTTCACAACTTCTCCTTATTTAAAAATTTATACCTCCACTAAAGGACATATTTATAAAAGAAGAATTCTATAATAATATCGAGGGATAGAGGCTTCCATATCTATAAATCGTTTTTATCACCTAAAAACGAATGCCTTTATCTTTCAAGCTACAATCTTCTTGTTTAAAAACCTATCTTAACCCACATATCGTGATAATGGTTGATAGATGATTTTTCAAAACTTGAATTTTGGTAATTTGATTTCAGGCGCTGTGGGTTATTTCTGTTTGTTATTATGCCCAAAAAAATACTATAAAGGTAGGCAATGCTATAGAAATTACTAATGTTATTGTACCGAGTATCACCCCGTATTTTCCACGTTTATTCCCTTCCTTCTTTGGTTTATATCCTGTAATGATTGCTATAATTCCCAATGGCAATGAAGCTAATGGCCCAAATACAAAAAAAGAGAACAATCCAAATATGCCTAATAACAATGAAATAATGCCAAGCTCTTTAATTTCCATTTTCCTCCTCCAAATCTACAATTTCATATTAACTATAAATGAATTTTTAATCATATTGTTTAATACCCTACATCATTGCTTTTAGTATATATTGATATCATATATCCAGAATGGAATAAATGTAGTTGGGTATACTCCTTAGAAAATTCATAATTAACTTCAGAGGTATCGTTATTTGAATGTGTTAAGAACAAAGAACCATCTTTTACCTCCCAAGTAGACCAATTTTTTGATGTAAATGCAACTGTATTATTAGGATAATATGATATGAAATGCAATTTTGCGGTTCCATTTAAATAAAAAATCCATGTTTCATCGTTAAAATCACTATAATTATATGTATTGAGTCAAATATGGAGACATATCGAAAGTCCATGAACTATCAACTAATGTCCATTTGCCAATGAATTTACTTGTGTCATCTACAGATTCTTCACATCCACTCAATCCAACACAGATGAGCAGAATGGAAATTCCAACTATTGCTAACTGCTTTTTCGTAACCTTGCCTCCGTTTCCCAATTCTATAACATTCTCCTTATTTAAAAATCTAACTAACTTCAGTACCTCCGAAGGTAAAAAAATGCCAAAGAAACGTACTCCATCGGGAGGGAAATTGCAAAAACCTCTCGGGAAAAAGATTAGTTTTTCACAATGAAAAATGCTAAGGAAACCAAATAGTTGGTTGAAAAGGTAAAAAAATGAGAAAGAACGGGCATTCGACAGGAGAGAAATGGATAAAAGGACTGAACGGTTTTTGACATGTTCACTGATATAAATCTGCGAAGGAACGGGTTTTATTGTCAAAAACCTCCAAAAATATAATATAAAATAAAATAATTGCTATGTCGAATGAAATTAAAATGGAAAATATTTTCATTCTTGGTATTTGAAAGCTTAATGATATGCCTTTTACTTTTGCTTTCGTTGCATGTGACAGGAGCTTCATCAAATTTGATTTCTGTTTGTAGTGTTGCCCTGATCCCAATCTTTTGTTTCTTGATAGTTTTCTCTTATATAACAACGATAATATTGGGCAATAAAAGGTATCTTCAATGGATGGAGAAATGGGATACACCCAAAGCAGTCTTCTTACAATTAATAATCCTCTGGATAGCCTTTGTCATTTTTTACTACTACTCAAAGGATTTATGGTGGTTTGCTGTCGGTATCGGTGCAATCTTTTTCTTTTTATCAGGTATTTATATAAGAAATGTCTACAGAAGACAAATAAAAGAATGATTTTAGGTATTCCTCCAAAACTGTTAAAATAATTCACGCCATGAGAATATTGAAATGGATGAAGATACAGACATTTTCCATATTTGGATAATAGGTTTAGCTCTCTTTTTTTATTTTTTTGGATTAATTGCATATTGGTTTTCCTTTGGATTACATGAGGTGTTTGGCATCCCTTTGACAATTCTGATTTTTGTAATCCTTTACATCGTTCTACCAATTTACTTTTACCGCCGTCATAAAAGGAAAGTATTACAAGAGAAACTGGAGATGCGGGAGATAGAAGATAGGATTTTCCATAAGCTTTGGCGGAAATAATATTCTGGCAAGAAATAACTAAATAATCAAGTGATTTTTTACTAAATCCTCCAAAAAGATTATTATGAAAAATGTGATTTAACTTATTAATGTCGAAACTTAAAGAAGTAGGAAGTTTTATACTGGGGCTCATCTTTGTTATAGGAGGTTTTCTATCGTTTGTTTCAATACCGATTACAACGCAACGAGATATAGATATAAACCTTAATCTTCTTATTGCACTTGGTTGTTTTCTAATTTTTTTAGGTATCATATCAATGTATTTTTTCATAAAAACAGAAGATAAAAAAAAGAAGAATTCTTCAGAAGATAAAAAGAAGAAATCTCCAAATAATAAACCTCCAGATGCTGTTGATGTCGTTTGAAAAAAAACAGGTGTTTGTTTATTTCATATACTCAACCTTTGGAAACAACCGAAAACCAGGTTTTTAATGCATTAAAAAAAGAAAAAAGAGATAGGGTGTACTGTAGACTTATAGCCTTAGTATGTGCCTTAGTATTGGGAATGCATATGGGAATCGTTCAAATAGCCACTCTATCAAATTAAAGTTGAAGTTAAACGGTTTGTTCATAGGCATGCTTACTTCTAATGTCGCCCAATCGCTTTCTGCATCATATGTATCCTTGGCTTTCACTTTGATGGTGTAGGTGTCTTGCTCAGTCCAAATATGCGATACTATTACTTCTTCACCAGATGCATATGGACCCATGCAAACCTCACCAGTGTCATCACCCCAGTCAACGCAGTAGAACACATTGTCTCCGTCAGGGTCAGTAGAACTTAGTGTATAGTTATATTCTACTCCAGCTTTTCCGCTGGTTGGACCATCAATTTCAGGTGTTTCTGGTGGACTATTGTCGCCGCCAGTGGGAATTGCAGCTACACATTCATCAGAATAGTACGCCCAAAATGGATTGCCGCTTGGTGGGTCAGAATATGATTGATGAGGCGTGTCACCAAAAACCGCAAGGATAACCTGGATATTGTTTTTAGTAATACTTGGGTATCCTGCTGCTGCTCCATCCCATACAACAGTATCTGAAATAGAGCCTCCTGCAGATATATCTATTACTTGATTAACTGGAAAATCTAAAAATGCATGATGATACGGGTTACCGCCGTAATCATTCCATAGCGTGGATTCCAATTCAATAACATATATTCTCAGACGTCCGGGATAATCACTGCCGTCATTGTTTACGATGCTGTAGTTAATTTCTATCTCTGCGCCTCCCAGCCATGCAACATTCAAGTCTGCAATTAAATCTGGAACGACCCGTGATCCTGATGAATCTAGGTAGTTGTAAAATGTGGCATAGTTGGTTCCAGGATATACATATTCTCCACCATCCCAGTACGATGTGGGAACCCATTTAGGATTAAATCCAGAAAATCTCGTTGAGGCTTTTGCGTTCATGTCATAAACCAACTCAACATATTCAAAATCATAGTTACCACCGCCATAAATACTATGCCATGCAGCATTTGATGCAGGGCATGATGAACACCATGTAGCAGTTCCTACTTCCACTAATACTGTATGTGTATAATCCCTTGGTGATGTACTACTTGATGGTTTTTCATAATCCCTAGTTTCTAAATCAAGTTTTTCTATGTCACTGTCTAGTGCAACAGCTCCAAGCCCACTTAGGACTAAAACTCCTACTACAAATATTGGTATTAATTTCTTCATTTTGATTTATCTCCATAATATGTTAATATACTTAACATGTGTTAACTTTATAAGTGTTATGCTTGATAATGCAAAAAAATATATTAATTTGTAATTAAAAAGAAATTTTTTATTTCACTTGTTATTGCATTTGGAGATTTAGAAAATTACATTAAAAAAACAAAAAAGACAAAATCCTTAACCACTCACCAATACATAACATTTTGGTAAAACACGAACCGAATAGTAAAACTTACATTGCGATAACTTAAAAGAAGGAGATTACTTCTTCATTCTTTGTGGTACCATGAACGTTTATAATGTGATACTCTAAAGTTTACGGAAAGTTTATAAAGGTATCAAACCATATGGTCTTGTGAACAATTATGAATAAAGTAGAAGAATTTTTGACAAACAACTGTGATAAAAAATCAACCATGAAATCATACAGATCTCACCTGACTAATTTTTTCAAGGTCATGGATGTTGATCCTGACAAATATTTTGATAATGGGAGAGATTACGATGCGGATATTATGACATTCTGGCGTAGCTTGGGAAACTATACACCATGTACCCAGGTAGCAAGAATGTCATGCGTAAAGCTGTTCTTTGAGGAATACGACATTATTTTATCGAATAAGACAAGGAAGAAACTAAGGAGGAAGTTGAAGGGGAAAAAACCTGCAACCATTGATGTTATACCAACAAACAACCAGTTAAAAAAGATACTTTCACATGGAGAAGCAAAAGCGAAAGCATTAGGATTGGTTGCCAGTAGTTCGGGGATGCGATCAGATGAGATATTACAGCTTACAGAAGAGGATATTGATTTCGACAGTGATCCAGTTAAGATATATGTCCGGGCTGAGACCACAAAGACACGAACAGCACGAATTACGTTTATGAGTAATGAGGCGAAGGAATCTGTGTTAGAATGGTTGAAAGAAAGAGATCAGTATCTACAGTCAGCGATTGCGAAGGTAGGAGGAATTACAGCAAAAAGTCCAGATGACGATACTATATTTTGTTTCACTACAACCACTGCAAATAAGATATGGAATAGGTTGCTTGATAAATCAGGGTTTAATGAGAGAGATAAAACAACAGGATACCATCGGATGCATTTTCATGTGTTGCGTAAGTTTTTTGAGACTCGTATGTCGTATGCACAAGTGCCAGAACCAGTATATCAACAATTGGAAGGACATGAAGGGTACTTGAGTAATTCCTATAAAAGATATACAGAAAAAGAATTAGCAGATGCTTATCAAAAAGGAGTAAAATCACTTCTAGTGTTTGAAACACAACCCGATCTTACAGATATAAATGAACAGCTACAAAAAAAAGACCTGGAGTTGAAAAAACAATCAGAAGATATGCACGATCTCAAAATGCAACTATTAGAACTCCGATTAACCGTACAAGAGTTAAAAAATGGAAAGAATTAAGGATAGAAAAATAAGAGTCTACCAAAACTTTGCATAGGTCATAGGTTTTTGTTGCAAGTATTATGAAGGGCTTTTATGGGCTGAAAGAGAAGATATTGAGCGATGGAAAAAAGAGAAGAGATATGATATTCTAAAATATATTGAAGGTGCGGAAATCAATGGTAAAATTGAATATTCTGATGAATTGTGGTTTAACCCTAAGACAGGTGATGAAACATATCGATGTCCATTTTTAATGTAGTTTTAAGGGTTTAAATCCCCGCCTTTTAAGGCGCCTCCCTGTTTCACCCAGAAAACCTTCTTTTTCTAGAAAACATTTGCGTCTTGGGCAGGCGCACCCGCCTTTGGCGGGTGTCTCAGAAAACCTGCC
>JAUWBM010000153.1 GCA_030601705.1 Thermoplasmatota archaeon | reverse complement strand
GTTCAATAATTACAGTTGGAAACTTAACAATAATTGACTACGGGAACACGATTCAAGATAGTGCAATAGCAGATGATGCAGTAAATGGGAACGATAGCTATGACTATATTGCAAATAATTCCCACTTGATCCGAGGAAATGTAAATATAGCTATTAGAACCAGAAGAAGATAACATTAAAATGTTTTACTAATTCTCTTTCCATCTCTTTTTCTTTATTTCAATAAATTTAACGTTGAAATGAAAAAATCAACAGGAGGGTTTTTACTAACGAGTGGGGAGGACATTGTAAAATATTATCAAATCGATACATACAAAAAGTATATGGAATTTCGGTTTTTAGTAGTTTTAACAATAAATTGGCGATTTTTCTTTATGATCTATAGGATATGGCAATAGTTCCTATTATGATCAACATCATTCCTACTAAAAGTATAACGCCCCATGTAACTGTTCCCAATGGAGATGTCATCAATATTCCTTTCAGTGTTACTACAATCCCCGTAGCCAATACAATAAAGCCCGCTATTGTTCTCGATATAAATATTTCTCGGCGATAGGATGCCTTATTGCTTGCATTCGCTAATTTGTAATTCATTTTTCCATCTCTCATCAACTAGTTATGTTTTATTAATTGTTATATATAAACCCTCTGTGTTAAAACGTCAAAAAGAAAACATGCTTGTAATAAAAAATCCCTACTCTAAGCCCCTTATTACTTAACGGGTTAGAAAATGCACTGACTCCTGACTTTTTTACTCAGAAGAAAATTGGGATCTCCAAGGCGTTTAATAAAGAAGATATTCCTTATCAATTGTTATTTTGAAATGTTATTTAAACGCTCGAATCCCGAACATACATATATTTTTTTTTACGATGGTTATGAGGATGATTGAGGCAGGGCAAAGGACCAAAAATCTATATTAAAAAAAAATTTAACTATTTTTTCATTCTTTTGATAATAGTAGAATCAACTTGTTTTCCCAAGTCTTCAGTCATACCTTCAAATTTCCCCTTTTTTATCAGATTTACACCAATCAAAGCCATAATTATTCCAGCAATGGTGCTAACAAATAAACTTGCTAAAACTTGTTCAACTGTATCAGATTTCCTTCCAAAAATGTGAAACCATTTAATGAACTCTAATATCACGCTAGAAGCCATGGTAGATATAACAACAACAAATGCCATGGCATACTTATCCATTTTAAGTCCATCCCAATATTGGTCCAGAATAAAGATAATAACTAAGGCTATAAAGGAATTTAGTATAGATGTAAAAAACTGGGTTATCCCTGCATATCCTGGGATGGTAGAATATGCGTTCAATAATATCCCGCCCATGTTCAAAGCCAATATACCTGCGATAAGTAATTCAATTGACCAGGGCAAGGTGATTTTGAGATCATGTTTTAATAGACTTGGTATAAAACCGATTAATATACCAACAATACATCCCAATACCCATATCCATTCCCTTTTCCAAACAGCTAAAATAAGTGTTACAATCAGCACTATCTTCATACTATAAGATGCAGCAACATGCTTACTCAGAGGAGAATGTTTTTTTCCATCAATCATAAACAAGCAATTACATTTTTCTACTTATGTTTTTTCACTTACCGGTAAATTTATTTTACTGGTAAATTCGAAACTAAATCTACCATTAAAAGTTTATTTGTGACGTCATTTGCACGCTCGAATTCTGATACGATCATATTCTTGTTTTAAGGAGAATACCTGTATTTTTACCGGTAAAAGCGAGTCAAAATCTCCCCCCTGCACCTTTCTTTCTTACCGTCAAAAAAACTTTTTTTCAGTTTGATGATGGGGAGTCCTAAAAGTTTTTCACCAATAACTTTATGTAGAACCACAGTTCTTAATAAGGGGTATTTAATTGTACATCTTTGATCTTTATCTTTATGGGGATAGAAAATTATGAGAGAGTTAGATATTACAAAATTAAGATATGGTACAACTCTAGTTAAGAAGGGATTTGCAAAGATGCAGAAAGGTGGCGTCATAATGGACGTTATCAACGCAGAGCAGGCAAGAATTGCTGAAGGAAGCGGAGCAGTTGCAGTAATGGCACTAGAGCGAGTTCCAGCAGACATCCGTGCACATGGCGGCGTAGCAAGAATGGCAGATCCAAAAATCATCCAGGAGATAATGCATACAATTAGTGTCCCCGTTATGGCAAAGGTAAGAATTGGGCATTTTGTTGAAGCGCAAGCCCTAGAATCACTAGGCGTAGACATGATCGACGAATCGGAAGTACTGACACCTGCAGATCCTTTTTATCATGTAGATAAACGTAAGTTTACCATACCGTTTGTTTGCGGATGTAGAAATCTTGGTGAAGCAGTTCGAAGGATATGGGAAGGAGCTGCTATGATGCGTACAAAAGGTGAGGCAGGGACTGGAAATATCGTTGAAGCTATACGACATCAAAGAATGGTTACAAGTATGATAAGCAAGTTAAAGGAAATGGATAAAACAGGATTACAAAAACTTACAGAAGAGTATTCACAAAGCTATGTCAACTCAATGAAAACACTCACCAATCAAAAAATAGTAGATAAAACTGTTGTTTTTGAAGAATATATATACAGTGATGTAAAAAAAGAGATTTTTGATATTTTAAAAGAAATCAAAGAAATTCAGCGTCTTCCAGTTGTAAATTTTGCTGCAGGTGGAATTGCAACTCCAGCAGATGCAGCTATAATGATGCAGCTAGGTAGTGACGGTGTGTTTGTAGGATCTGGAATCTTTAAATCAGATAATCCAGAAAAAAGAGCGAAGGCAATTGTCGAAGCAGTAGCACACTATGACGAACCTGATGTTATCGCAGAGGTTAGTAAAGACCTTGGGGATGCGATGATAGGTATTGAGATAGAAAGCATACCGAAAGAACAACTATTGCAAAAAAGAGGCTGGTAGAAATAGTCTCCATTGGAGTTTTATCTGTTCAAGGAGCAGTAACTGAGCATATAGATTCAATTTGTCGTGCTTTTAAAAAAACAAATGTCCATGGAAATGTTAAGCTTGTTAGGCAAAAAAAAGACATAGATGAAATAGACGCTTTGATTATACCTGGAGGAGAAAGTACAACTATTTCTAGAATTCTATTCAAATCAGGTGTGTACGACGCTATCCTTCAAAGGTTACGACAAGATACCCTATATATAATGGGTACTTGTGCTGGCTGTGTATTGCTTGCTAAAGAAATTGTTGGAAACAAGGACGATGTAAAACTATTACATGCAATGGACATGCAAGTTGAAAGAAATGCATTTGGAAGACAGAAGGAATCATTTGAAAAAAGCATTAGAATCAAGGGATTCTCCGAACCATATAATGCTATTTTTATACGTGCACCAACCATCAAAAAGGTTTGGGGAAAATGTGAAATACTATCAGAAATAGATAAAAAAATAATTGCAGCCAGGCAAGATAAATTCCTGGCCTTATCTTTCCATCCTGAACTTACAACTGATCTCAGGATTCATGAATATTTTTTAGAGATGATTGTCTAGGCTTTCATTATTGCAAGTAGGAAAATTCCAAGAGCGATTAATGCGCCTATTACAGCACCGACAACTGCCACGATACCATCCACAACAACTCCTTTGAATTCTAGTGGTGCAGTGCCCATAAAGCCTAAAAATCCAGCAAACCAAAGGAACAAGACTCCAACAATCAATCCGATTATTATTAAAACTGCTCCAACTGCTCTGCTTTTACCCGATCCAAAATATGCAGTAAAAATGCCTGCAATTATGCTTGCAATTGCGAATACCAGCATCAACATGCTCAAAAAATAGTTCAGCATTCTTTTTTCACCTCCCTAAAATTTTGTCCCGGTTAAGGTTTTTGTATCAATCACACCATCGATCGATCTGATTTTATTTACTACAACAACTCCTAGGTTTTCGAAATCGTCGGCTTCGATTTTTGCTATAAGATCATACTCCCCAAACAGGGGATGAAGTTCAATAATCTCTGGTACTTTAGAAAGTTTGTTATACACATCATGTTCACGTGCGGGTGCAGCACTTATCAGTACGAAACCTATTGCCATAAATTACCTACCTCTATCACCCCTTATATCATTATGAAATATAAGCCTTTTGTTATTCATCACCATGATACTCCTTAAGAAACCTATTTTTGAGTTTAGTATGTATTTTTAGATACTTCTCATAGAAAGGCAACATATTTATCTAAAAAACATGTTACTGCCTCCCTATGATTGATAACTATATAACCACCATTATCCTCTTTATTTTCGGTTTTGGAAGTGGCATATCTGTTGGTATAGCTTCGGGTACTTCAGGATCATTTCTAATCCCCTGTTTAACAATTTTTATTGGGCATTCCATTCACCGAGCTATAGGTACAAGTCTCTTAGTTGATTGCATTATCGGCGGTGTTGCTGGATTGATATTTCTTAAAAATGGCCATGTCGATATGCGATCAGGATTTCTGCTTGCTGTTGCAGGTGTTATTGGAGCGATTCTAGGTAGTAGATTCACGTCTAGTGCCTCTCCATTGGGACTTAGTATTTTCATTGGTCTCTTTTTAATTTTTATCGGCGTGAATTTTATCATGAACGGTATTCAAAGAAACGTTGACTTCGTCGAAGAAAGAATTAATTTAAAACTTTTTAAAGATAATAAGATTCTCTCCTTTATTATTTGCGGGTTCATTATTGGTCTTGCAAGTGGTTTTTCAGGTGTCGGGGGCGGGGGCATGGTTGCACTTTTTCTGATTTTTATCTTGGGCTATGATATTCATACAGCAATTGGTACCTCGCTTATTATGATGTTTTTTATCGCAGGATCTGGGGCTGTTGGACATTTCTTAAACAACGAGGTAATTGTTAGTGCTGCATTGATAGCTGGCTTTGGAGCTATTATAGGTGCTGTGTCTGGGTCTGTGGTTGCTAGTAAGGTTGATGAAAATAAACTTGGGAGATTGATTGGTGTTATCTTTATTGTATTGGGAATAGC
>JAUWBM010000043.1 GCA_030601705.1 Thermoplasmatota archaeon | reverse complement strand
AGAAAATTATAGGGCTTTGTTAACCGCGTTAATTGCTGCCTTACCAACAGTTATGTCGTTAGCAATTGTAACAATGATGGCATTCCCTACAACAAAAACTGGATTAAAGAAAACAAAATATTACTGGGGTTTTGCCTGTTTTCTCATAATTGTTATTGGATTATTCATGGCTTCCATTTTTATAAATATTGGTTCTTTAGGTACACTTAGTGCCGATGGAGATAATTGTTTACTTTTGTTAGGTATCAATCTTTCGTTTGTTTCACTATTTGTTATGGCAGTCTATCTTTTTGCATACGTTATTGCAATACCTTATATTTGGAAGTGAGCACCATTAACACGATAGATGGGTTAAGTTTATATAGTATAACTTTTATGGTAGGATTGCGACTAAAATTAATGATATAATCGCAGTTAAGTGGGTTATAATATAGGTGATTTTGTGATAATTCCTGTAAGATGCTTTACATGTGGAAAGGTCGTTGCTCCATTATATGAAGAATATAAAAAACGATATGAAGAATGCAAAAAAGCTGTGGATGCAGGTGAAAAACCAAAAGAAACATCTGAGAAAATATTGGATGATTTGGGTCTGGATAGATTCTGTTGCAGACGCATGATTATTTCACATGTTGATCTTCTAAAAGAAGCTGCCCCATATGAATAATCATAGTCTCAATTAATGCTTATCTTTTACCTCGGCAGACAGATTTTTGTAGCTTAATATGTTTATACTAAAGATCTTTATTCATGATTTTTAAAACATGTTTATATAAATTTACAATAGTCATAACAAACAGCCCTGCTACAAAACCAAAAATGACCATGGCCATAGCAGGCATTGTTTACCGGACCTCCACCAACTTTAGTATATTTATATTTGTTGTTTTATTATTTTTCATTCTGTTTTCGCCTCCAAAAATTTAAAATTGATAATTTATATCGTGTTATATTTTGTCATTAATACTATATATAATTTTTGTGGAAAAATGTCAATTTGTAAATATTTTTATATAATTATTTATATAAATTTGTTACCCGACATATAATATCGCCGATAAAAATCAATTCTCAAATCCCAAATAATCATCGTAAAGAATATAATGTACTTGTGCATAACGATATTTGGGTGATGGTAGATGCAAAAAACATTATTAGATTTTTTTGAAATCAACATTGAAAAAAATAAAACGAACCAGGCAGCATCAAATAAATGACATTGTTTATTTTTTAGTTAGAGCTTTGGTGTTTTATTTTTCCATAATCTCCAAATAGCAACACACAAGACTATTGTGAAAATAATAAAACAGGCAAGAGCAATGTAAAGAAACAGCGGATTTTGATAGAGTACGTTCACGGCTCCATCGCTACTATCAAGAAGTAATCGCGAATTCTCGGGGATGCTGTCCATTGCTGGAATAACTGAATCATTTGTACCAGTTTTCATACCATCTCCTGCAGCCTCATTTTCATAAAAAGCATCATACCCTATATTCATCACGGTTCCTTTCACATACCAAATCATCTGAATAATTCCTGCCCACAATGAAATAAAAGTTATCGCAAACAACACAACAATTTTGGTATTCTCAGGATGAAGTAAATTCTCTCCCTTCCACGTAAGTTTATAGTAAACCCACTTATGCCCTTCTCGCTCTTTCTTTTTAACTAACCCTACCTGATTTAATTTTGATAAATGCTCATGTAACGTTGCCTTGTTCAAGTTTGTAGCCTTGCTGATATCGTTTAAACCCAACTTCTTACCATCAAGAGTTCTCAAAATATCTAACCGTGTATCTGAAGCAAGTGCTTTGAAAGTCTCCTTGTCAAGCGTTACTTTTGCCATATCTATATATTACTTAATTATACAAGATTTAAAAACTATTTGTTTTTGTTTGGAAACTTCCGAACAGCTTCCAGGCTTTTAAATAGTATAAAAGATAATACAGGAAATCAGTGAACGAACAATGAAATTAAAATATATTGTCTCAATTATAGTGGCATTCATTGTAATATCTGCAGCTGTTTTTGTAGCACTACTTCAGAACCAATCTGATTCAGATATGATCGATGAAGATATAACACCGGATGATGAAAAGCCAGATCCGGTTGGCGATCTTACTTTTCCCGATGCTGTTAATGCGTTTGCATTTGATATTTTTAGAGAAGTGCATGAAGTAAATGAAGATAATCTGTTTATCTCACCCTACAGTATTTTTACTGCTCTTGCCATGACCTATGAGGGTGCCAGGGGCGAAACAGCTGATGAAATGGCAAATGTACTCAGTGTCGAGCAGGATAATGAATCCTTTCACAGCTATATGAAAAACCTCTATGAAGTTCTCAACACGAAGAACGCAGAGTATAACATTAGCACAGCGAATGCCTTGTGGGTAAAAGAAAACTTTCAGCTGCTTGAAGCGTATCTAACCATTATCCAGGAGTATTATGGTGGAGATGCCACCGAGGTTGACTATTCAAATCCCGTTGAATCTGCGGCGATTATCAATCAATGGGTTGAAAACCAGACGAATGGGTTAATAAAGGATCTCATAACAGCAGATGCGATAAGTCCTCTTACCGCGTTGATACTCACCAACGCTATCTATTTCAAAGGCATCTGGGAAACCCAGTTTGATCCTGTGAATACGACTAATCGAACGTTTGAAGTCTCATCAGGAACTTCTATTGAGGCCCCAACAATGAACCTCGTAGGTACCGAAGATGTCTTTTACTATACTGAGACCGATGATCTACAGATCTTAGAACTACCCTATACAGGTGACAACATATCCATGATTATTCTGCTTCCGAAGAACAATGATTTATCACCCATTATCGATACAATTGAAAGCGACATGTTCTCAGAATGGATCGGATCCATGGTTGAAACAAATGTGGATATCCATCTCCCAAAGTTTAAGGTTGAAACCTCATATTCGTTAAGCGATTATCTTATTGAGCTTGGAATGAATATCCCATTTACCTCATCTGCAGATTTCTCAGGCATCACTGGTGGAAGGGATTTATTTATCAGTAAAGTTATACATAAAGCGTTTATAGATGTTAATGAAGAAGGAACAGAGGCAGCAGCTGCAACAGCAGTCATTATGGAACTAACTGTGAATGGTGGTTCGTCAAGGATTGTTTTTGATTGTGATCATCCTTTTATGTATCTCATTCAGCATAAACAAACAGGAACGATACTCTTTATGGGTAGTATCAACGATCCATTAGCGTAAAACACATTTTTTCTCATTTTTTTAAAAATCGTCAATATCATAATGTTACATAGAACGCAATTTATAAATCACAACCCAACATTACCATTCTCATATGAAAAAAGAGGATCTCATCCAACTTCTGAAAGAATGTGGAGCGATCAAGTTTGGACGTTTTGTATTAACATCGGGTGCAATTAGTGATTACTATATTGACATAAAAAAAGCAAGTACCGATCCAAAGACATTAAAAACCATAGCTCAGGAGATGAGTAAATATACCACGGGTTACGATCTATTGGCAGGAATGGAACTGGGTGCGGTACCGCTTGTTGTAGCTCTTTCACTAAAAACAGGAATTCCTTACGTTATTGTAAGAAAAGAAAAACGTGGGCACGGAACTGAAAAACAGATTGAAGGCGGCAATGTGAAAGATAAAAATGTTTTAGTTATCGAGGATGTGACGACTAGCGGGGGCTCAGTTGTAAAAACAATACAAATTTTACGTGTAAATAACGCGAAAGTTGATAAGGCTCTAGTAGTGGTGGATAGAGGAAGCGGTACCAAAGAAAAACTACAAAACATGGAAGTAGACTTTATTCCTCTTATTCCTGTTAGTGAAATTTTAAAAAATAGACTAGATTAAATATAGGAATTGTATTCAAATCAGGGGGTAGGTCAATGAATGTATTAGTGATAGGTGGCGGTGCTCGAGAGCATGCAATATGCGATGCGGTTTCTCGATCAAAAAATGTTAATCTATATTCTGTAATGAAGAATTTAAATCCTGGAATAGAAAGAATGGCTGTTGATTATTTGTTAGAAAAAGAAACGAATGTAGATCGTGTTGTAGAATACGCCAAGAAAAAAAATATTGATCTCGTTCTTATAGGACCAGAAGCCCCTCTCGAATTGGGTCTTGCTGATGAGCTAACAAAGAATGGCATCAGTACATGTGCTCCAACTAGAGATGCAGCAAGAATTGAGACTGATAAAGAATGGATGCGCAATCTTGTTGAAAAACATAAAATTCCTGGTCAACTCAGATATGGGAGTTTCTCTGAGGTAGAAAAAGCAAAAGAGTTTATAGAAGAACTAAACGGCGAAGTTGCTATAAAACCTATAGGACTTACGGGGGGGAAGGGGGTAAGAGTAGCTGGCGATCATTTTAATGGAATAGATGAAGCAGTGTCCTATGTTAAAGAAGTAATTGACAATAGAATTGGTGGTGCTGCTAAGGTTTTAATTGAAGAAAAAGCAGTCGGTGAAGAATTCACGTTGCAAGCGTTTTCAGATGGCTCCAACATCGTTACACTACCTGCAGTTCAAGACCATAAACGACTTCTTCCTGGAGATCGTGGTCCAAATACGGGTGGGATGGGGTCCTACTCGTGTGCAAATGGGCTGTTGCCTTTCTTATCTCAGAGCAATTATGAGGACGGGGTTTCCATCCTTCAAAATATTGTGGACGCACTTAACAAAGAGGAGTGCAAATATACTGGTCCTATTTATGGGCAGTTTATACTTACTTCAGAGGGAGCAAAAATCATTGAAATTAATGCACGGTTTGGTGACCCTGAAAACATGAACGTTTTACCATTGCTAAAGACCGATTTTATTGAACTATGTAACTACATGCTTGATGGAACATTGTCTGATAAAAAAATACAATTTCAGGAAAAATCTACAGTATGCAAATATGTTGTTCCAGAAGGATATGGTGTTAAAAGTATGATCGGAGAGAAAATAGAGGTGGGAGAAGAATTTGTAAAAGACACGGGTGCAAAACTATTTTATGCTTCTGTTAACAAGAAAAATGACGATATTTTTACAACATCTTCACGATCACTTGCAGTTGTTGGGATTGCCGATGAGTTATCAGATGCAGAAGAAATCTGTGAAAAGGCGTTAACTCATGTGAAAGGGGACCACATATTCATACGACATGATATTGGTACAAAAGATCTCATCGAAAAAAAAGTTAATCATATGAACGAGTTACGTGGAAAATAGATGAAAGAAGAAATATTTGTATATTTTATCGGTACAGCTGGCTCTGGCAAATCAACCTTAACTTCAAATTTTCAAAAATGGTTTGAAATGAGAGGGCTTGATGCGATTATAGTGAATCTTGACCCTGGTGCAGAGAATCTTCCCTATGAGCCTGATGTTGATATACGTGATTGGATATCATTAAGAGAGGTTATGGAAACCTATCAACTGGGACCAAACGGCGCACAAATTGCATGCGCTGATATGATTGCTCTCAACACGGAAGATGTCAAAAAAAGTATTGAATCCTTCAAATCTGATTATATTATTGTAGATACCCCGGGGCAACTCGAATTATTTGTATTCAGAGAAGCTGGAAAATATACTGTGGAATTTTTAAATCCAGAGAAATCTGTAATCTGTTATCTTCTTGATCCATCTCTAGCGAAAACAGCATCAGGTTTTGTTTCACAGCTTCTCCTTTCCATTACAACAAATTTCAGGTTGAATCAGCCGCAAATTAACATCTTAAGCAAATCAGATTTATTATCGGACGAAGAGCTAGATATCATAAAAAGATGGTCTGATAATCCAGATGACCTATATGGCGCAGTAATAACCGAAGAGGCGTCAATATATAGAGAAATGAATGAAGGAATACTACATCTCATTCAGGATTTTGGAGGTTATACAAGACTTATTCCAACATCTAAAAAAGAATTTTTTGGGATAGATGATATATATACCGGTATTCAACTTCAATTTAAAGGTGGAGAAGACCTGATGAAAGATTGATTTATTTAGGTCGTTTTAATAGTTCCAAGCACAGGTTCAAAGATAAATCCTTTATCCATAAGAGACGTTAATGCTTCTTCTATCGTGTTTTCATCAAGATTATTCTTCTTGCATTTTTCTACAATCAAATCCCATGCAGCTCCGTCTTCTCCTTCGACTTCTTTTATTGTTTCCAAAACTATGTTTTCAATTTCCTCGGAATCTTCTGTTTTTTTCACTTCTTTTTCTTTCTTTTCTTCTTTTTTTATTTTCTTTTGTTCTTTTAGTTCAACCTTTTCCTCTTTTTCAATATCCGGAAATTTTTCTTTTGATGGCACAGTGTATTGCAATGATTCTCTAACCAGGGCCAAATACTTACTTATATCTACATCACCGTAATTCTTTAGAGCAGTAACTATTCCTTCGGATAGATCTCTACGGTACCCTAATTTTCTTAGATCGTGCTCATTAGGCTGATTCATTTTCATTGCTTCGATAACTGCCTCGATTCTATGTTTTGTTTGCATACAGGTTTCAATTATCCATCTGTCTCTCGTCTCTGCATTTACCTCTCTCACCATTTCTGGACGGATAGAGACATACAATGCTCCGTCCTCTGGTTCATACGTTCTTGCCTTTCCAATAACCGCTACAAATGCTGGAACTTCAATATTCAAAAGCTGATCTGTTGCATCTTGTTGATACTGTCGCCCAGAATATAAAGTGAAAACGCCCGTAGGATCAGAGATATGTGCTCGTATGAATTCTCCAGCCTCCGAGATATTCTCTACATCTGTTAAAACGCCAATAGCAAATAACCTGTTAACTTTACATCCAAGAGGAGTCACAACATAAGAAGGGGTTTTTTCTCCAGATCCCTTTATTTCAACTGTTGAATCATTATATTCCCCTGCAAATATCCTCCAGGCAGGTTCACGTTTCATTGTAATTCCTCCAACTCTTGAGATAATTTTTCAGTTTCTGCTTCGACGTCAATATCAGCAAGTTTTACATCTTTTGCAATAATCGTTATGCCAAATTCATCTCCAAGTGCGTTTCCTCGGAGATTTATCCTATGTGCAAAAAGCGTATTGTTTATTTCCTCAACAATAATATTTTTATCTTCTGATTTTCCAAGTATTTTTGCCAGTTCATCAAGTGTTTTTCCAAGGAGTTTTTCAGTTGAATCTTTATTAATAATTCCACTAACCGCCCCAGTACCATCATCAATAACAAGTTTAATTCGTAAATCTGGTATTCCTTCGACGGTTCCATGAATACTACAATCACTTCCTTGCAGAACACGATTACATTCAGGGCATCTTTGTACTAACCCAGATCCTTCTCGTATCTGAATAACTGTTCCTTCTACTTCAACATCCAATGCACCGTATCTATCTACCAGCTCGTGAAGGGGCAGTTTCCGTGTTTTTATATCCTTTTTTGAAATCTTGCTATCATCAACTTTTTCTACAGTAGCCTTTTCATCGAACGTCAACTGCGGAATGCCTTTCCAAGATTTTACATATCCGCCAGATATCTTTACAACATCCTCCCCTTTTAATTTAAAGTCATGCCATGAGGTATATTGTGCTTTCCCCGTCTCATCACCAAGTGTTCCTGAATACACACTCTTCTTTTGACCATCAACTTCTACTTCTCGTTCATTTATTTCAAGAATTCTTGCGGTAACCTCTACCGCACCAAGACCAGATCTTAAATCCTTCACTTTATACTCGTTAGGTTCCAAACTACTTTCAGGAACTTTTGATTCATCGGTTTTCTCAACTTTTGTTCTGTCCCCAAAGTTTAACTTTGTGTCACCTTGCCACTCTCTTGTATATGCATTTGATATCTCAAGAACAGTTCCTTTTTCTATTCCGAAATCATTCCAAGCTGTAAATGGAATTGTGCCACTTTCATCTGCAAGTATTCCAAAAAAAATCTTTCTGTCTTCTCCCTTAATAGTTATATCTTTTGGATTGATAGTTATTACGCGGCAAAGTAAATTCACACTGTTCTGGTTTGGTTTAAGATCAACCACCAGTGTTCGTTCTGTAGATAAAGGCACATAACCTCCACCAAACTTCTTTATAAGAGTTAGTTTTGCGTGGTCCAGAGGCACTCCGTACTCTAGAAATTTTTTAAGTTCTTTTTCTAGCTCTTCCCTAGTTACTTTTTCTTCCGAACTATCGCTAAGCGCCTCTAGAATATCATCTATGTATGGTTGGATATCCTCATCACTCATAAATTACCTCCCAAACTAATCAAACTAGTTAATGATATGATAATTTGATATATAAAAGTCGCTATTTAATCATGATTGAAGGAATGAAAAGTTAATACAATCCGGTAATATTGCCTTTATCATCTATATCCATCATTTCTGACGTAGGCTTAGCAGGCAGTCCAGGCATCGTTGTAATCTTCCCAGTCATTGGCACCAAAAATCCTGCTCCAGCTGAAAATTTTATTTCTCGTACAGTAATCTTAAAACCTTCAGGTTTTCCAAGAAGTTGTGGATCATCAGATAAAGAATAGGGGGTTTTGGCAATACATATTGGAAGCTTATCTAACCCTATTTCTTCACAAAGTTTGATGTCTTTCTCTGCAGCAACGGTGTAAACAACCCTTTCCGCCCCGTAAATTTTTTTGGCAATAGTTTCAATTTTTTCTTTAACGGGAAGATTAAGATCATAGAGAAAATCAAAGTTTGACTTGTGATTATACATTAAATCTACAAGTTTTCCAGCAAGTTCAATACCGCCTTCCCCACCCTTTCCCCACACATCAACTACTGCCACAGGAACATTTTTTGAATTGCAAAAGCTTTCAACGATGTCAATCTCCTCATCTGTATCATCAATAAAACGATTTATCGCAACTATTGTAGGAACATTATAAAAAGAAATGTTTTCAAGATGTTTTTCAAGATTTGACAGGCCTTTTTTTAATGCGTTAATATCGGTTCCACCCCCATTTCTTTTTAGTGCTCTCATGGATACAACAAGCACCGTTGCATCTGGTTTTAGTTCTCCTGCCCTACAAACAATATCAAAGAATTTTTCTGCACCAAGGTCTGAACCGAAACCAGCCTCCGTAACAAAATAATCTGCAAGCTTTAACCCCATCATGTCAGCGATAAGGCTGTTTGTTCCATGCGCAATATTTGCAAAAGGACCACCGTGTACAAAGGCGGGTAGCCCTTCTACGGTTTGAACGAGATTTGGTCTAAAGGCATCCTTTAAAAGAACGGCCATTGCTCCTACTGCTTTCAAATCACCTGCCGTAATAGGTTTATTGTCATAAGTATACGCCACGATTACCTTGCTCAATCTCTCCTTTAAATCATCCAGATCTTTTGAAAGACACAAAATTGCCATTATTTCAGATGCGGGTGTTATGGCAAATTCTACCTCGTGAGGGACGCCATCTAATGGACCGCCTAATCCTATAACAGTGTTTCTCAGCGCTCTATCGCTTATATCTAGTACTCTGGGCCATACAATATACCTTGGATCTATGTGAAAAAGGTCGCCGTGGTGAATGTGGTTGTCCAACAGGCTTGCCAAGAGGTTATGCGCACTTGTGATCGCATGCATATCTCCAGTAAAATGAAGGTTAATGTCTTCCATAGGTAGCACTTGAGAATACCCACCACCAGTTGCACCACCTTTCATCCCCATCATCGGACCTAGAGACGGTTCTCTAACTGCAAACATTGTTTTTTTTCCTAGACGTGAAAGAGCTTGAGCAAGCCCTATGGTAATTGTGGTTTTTCCCTCACCACTTGGAGTAGGGTTAATTGTTGTAACAAGTATCAATCTCCCGTTTTTGTTGGAACTAGTTCTTTTTAAAATATCTAAAGAAACTTTCGCTTTGTAGTCCCCCCAGCAAACAAATTCATCTTCTTTAATTCCTGCTTTCTCTGCAATTTCTTCTATGGGCTTAGGTTTTATAGATCGAGCAATTTCAATGTCTGATTTCATAACGGGATAAATAAAATATATATGCCTTACTTAAAAATTTGCAATGCGTACATCAACTTTTACTAATTTTTCGAATATTTAAGTAAAAAAGAAATGTTATAATCTCCGAGCGGCCCACATATATCTTGGTAGAGAGGAATAAATAGTCTCATGTTGAAATTTTTGAACTTTTTTGCTCGTATCCTTAGCGTTTGTCCATTTCCTGCTATGTGAATATTGTAAAATTGTATTTTTCTTGAGGAGCCAATAATGGATTCGCCAAATTCTTCCATCATGTAATATAATCTCTTCTCTTTCAGTTTCAAGTATGCCTTCTTCCTCTAATATATAAAATATCTGTCTCTCGTCGTGTTCTAACATGTTGTCTATGATTCGATCATCAAACCCAAAAAGATCCATAACAATATTAGCATATTTCCTTGCTATCTCTGCACCAATATCTAATTTTTTTTCTATAGCACTAGATAGAACACTCAATGTAACAATGTGCAGTATATGCCCCCCAGAATTTTATTATATATTATATTTATAAATTAAAGTATATAAATTTTTCCTTTCGCCAGGGGTTATTTGTTAGATATTGATATCAACAACAATCAATCACCAAATCATTAACAAATGTTATATCACATATTTTGCATACTTCAATTTGGCTGTTCATATGAAAATGGCATTGATTTCAGCAAGACCTAAAATCGCAGACAAAAAATCCAACCTAAAAACGATGGAGAACTACATCAAAAAAACAAAAGCAGATTTCTACATATTTGGGGAGATGTTTCTATCGGGATATCCATGCAAAGATGAATTTCAAAATCTCGCTGAAACAAAGCAAGGTCCCTCGATAAAACGCTTGAAGAAAATTGCTCAAGAAAAAAATTGCTATATAGTATTTGGTATGCCCTTAAAAGATGAAAAAGTTGAAGGTCTCATATATAATTCTGCGATTTTGATTCATCCGAATGGGAGGGTAGACCATTACAATAAGCGGTTTTTAATCACATTTGGACCCTTTGAAGAAAAAATCTTTTTTGATGAAGGAGAAGAGTCGAACGTTTTTAAAACAAAATTTGGGAAAATTGGTTTGTTTATTTGTTATGACCTCTTCTTTCCAGAAATAACTAAAGCACTTTCTCTTCAAGGAGCAGATGTCTTGATATGTATATCTGCATCACCTTCCACCACCAGAAAATATTTTGAAACATTGCTTCCTGCAAGAGCAATAGAAAATACAACTTTTTTGGCATACGTAAATATTGTTGGACCACAAGAGGAGCTTGTTTTATGGGGCGGATCTCAAATCTATGACCCTCTAGGAAACCTACTTGTCAAAGCCCCCTACTTCAAAGAAAGTATCGTAACCTGTGATATAGACTTAAAACGACTTAAAACAGTTAGGGCAAACCGACCTGTTATAAGGGACATTAGACCTGAAATTTACCAGGATCTTTACAACATATCGCGGTTCCATAAGAAAGATTAAAGCAATTGATTTGGGTTAGTTACTATATGTTAATTTGATTTAAATGTTTGGTGTAAAATAAATAATAAATAATCTATATCAAGGGGTAACACGTCGAAAAATATATGCCCCCATACATCATAATGGCACCGTGATATGAGAATACGTGCTGAGGGGACCACGCGTCATCCAAGTTCTGTAATTTAATTTCAGATTTTATAGTTATCAATTTCAAAAGCTGGACAACTATCATCAGCAGTACATACCTTACTGGTATTTAGACAATTGTTCTCGAGTTTCTCATCATACCATACACAAATTTTTCTTTCACATTTTTTCATTTTTTTCTCCTCCAAATCTACAATTTCATAACATCTCGTTTTTTATGTAACATCAATTTCAAATTCTACAAGGTCTATATTTTTAAAATATTGATTACTTGAATAAAGAGAGACGATAAAGTTTTTTGTATAAGTGATACCCAAATTACGTATGGTAGTACTCTCCAAGGCTAATTGATTGTGATTTGAATCACAGAACAAAACATTAATTATAATTTGGTCTAAACCTTCAATAGCAATATTTTTCACAGTCCCTCTTACTATGTATCTTGGTTCATATGCATTTGCTGGATAGTGTTTATAAAAACCAGATTTGGTATAACTGTGATATGTTCCATAACTAGGGACATACCATTCTGTAATAACAGAATAATCGGTTATTTCTACCTTATCAGTATCACCAGTTACCTCAACTGTCTCTTCACATCCACTCAACCCAACAGCCAAAAGCAGAACGGTTATAACAGGTATTATGAGATGTTTATTCATCTCCATTTACCCGTTACTCCTTTAATCAATGTTTTACCACAATTGGGACATATTATTTTACCGATTCCTCGGTTCTTAACAGTATCTTCATTTGCTTTACTAGAAAAAGGTAAACGCCAACCACATGTCTTGCATTTAATGTGAATCAACCTTTTCCTCCTCCAAATCTACAATTTCATTTCAACTATCAATGGTTATTCATATTAATATTTCTCAAATGTTACCTGGTTGCACATCTTCTGCTGCTTTTACCTTTTTCAAGGTTATGTCTATTATATCCCCATATTTCCACCCTCTAGTAAGAAAATCTATCTCTGATTCCACATGCAAAAAGCGTCGTGGATCTGCATCTTCTTTTTGGCTAAAAGAAGAAGGTATTGCGGTTTTGAGCATGACGGATAATTGTTTTTGGAATTCAGGTGGAAATGGGGAACCGTTTGATCCAGTTCCCATTACTTTAATTGGCATTTCTTCTTTATCATCCTTGTCGTATTCTAATTTATCTACTGGAAACATCATTACTTCTACATAGCCCTTCTTTTTCGGGCACGGTCTTATCCCTTTTATCTGATATGGTATTGTTATTTTGTTTTCGCTCATTTATTATCACCTTCTAATTTGTTAATTATATTTTGTCAGATATTTTTGTCTTTTGGAATTTGATAAAGGATACAGTTTTCCTTCCCCAATTACAATTTCATTCCAACAATCAAGAGATTGTTATTCACCTTTCTTCTCCTTTTTTCTCTTCAGATAACACTCCATACACAATCCTTTCACTCTGGCTATATTGTTACACCCAGATACGCTACAGATTTTCCCTCTGTTGTCTTGGTATTTCATTATTCCTTCAACCTCTCAAGATGGTTATTCGCATTTACATTTTCTTTCTATATGTCTGATTCTTTTTAATCCGAGCAGGCATTTTGGGTTTTCTTATGCGTTTTTTACCTTTCTTTTTAGGTTTTTCTTCCTCAGGAATCCCTAGACTAAGCAATCTCTTCCGACTCTTTTTTCCTTTTTTTCTAACCATTAGTTGATTCATAACGCCTTTTTCTTTAAAAAACTAATCCACTGTGGGTTTTTTCACCCAATATGCTGATTCTCTAAATTCTCTAAATGGCAAGTGAGGCATTTCTGCTCGAAAAACAACAAAAAGCATTTTAGAAAAGTATTTTACATGAAAATGTATTACGGGGCATTGTTTCCATTAGCTTTTTACTGGGTGGGGCGTAACATTGAACTCACATAATGACGAACTTATCAAAAAGTTGGATTTAATATCAGTAAAAATCAGAAAACACATAATTGAAATGCTCTATAAAGCAAAATCAGGGCATCCCGGTGGTTCATTATCTGCTGTTGATGCAATTGTTACTTTGTATTTTCATCATATGAGACATAACGCAAAAAAACCTGATGACCCTGATAGAGACCGTTTTATTTTAAGTAAGGGGCATGCTGCCCCAACTCTTTATGCAATTCTTGCTGAATGTGGCTATTTCGATGTGAAAGAATTAAACGGCCTCAGAGAAATAAATCGTATGCTGCAAGGACATCCAGTATGTCAACACATTCCAGGCATTGAAGCATCAACAGGCTCCCTTGGTCACGGCCTATCTTTTGCAAATGGTGTCGCATTGGCAGGAAAACTTGATAAAAAAGATTATAACGTTTATGTAATGCTTGGCGATGGAGAAACAGATGAAGGGCAGATTTGGGAGGCAGCATCTGCTGCATCTCATTACAAACTGGACAATCTAACTGCACTTCTAGACCGGAATTTTTTACAGATTGATGGAAACACAGAAGATGTCCTACGACTTGAATCAGTAAGAGAACGGTGGAGTTCCTTTGGATGGAAAGTTATCGAGATTGATGGGCATGATATAAAACAGATAATCGAATCTCTTCATGAGGCTGATGAAGGTAAAAACCAACCAACCATGATTATTTTAAATACCGTAAAAGGAAAGGGGATTTCTTTTATGGAGAATAACGTTGATTTCCATGGCGTTCCTCCAAATGAGTTGGAGTATAAACTTGCTATGAGAGAACTCAATGCTTTACAGGGGAAACTGGAGGGTTTCTAGTGAGCAAAGTAATGGAAAACCCAAGAAATGCTTATGGAGAAACTCTTGTTGAACTGGGTAA
This sequence comes from Thermoplasmatota archaeon, assembly GCA_030601705.1. Classification (GTDB taxonomy): domain Archaea; phylum Thermoplasmatota; class E2; order DHVEG-1; family DHVEG-1; genus JAGLML01. The sequence continues at coordinate 7,056 of JAUWBM010000043.1, read as the reverse complement.
AAAATATTCTAATCTTGTGGTATTAGATGCGGATCTCTCCAAATCAACAAAGACGGTGATATTTGCCAAAAAATATCCAGACAGATTTTTTGAAATGGGTATCGCAGAAGCAAACATGATGTCGACTGCTGCTGGACTTGCATCATGTGGAAAAATATCATTCGCAAGTACGTTCGCCGTATTCGCAACCGGTAGGGTATATGATCAGATACGAATGGATATCGCCTATTCCAATGCAAATGTAAAGATATTTGCAACCCATGGCGGCATCAGTGTAGGAAAAGATGGCGCCAGCCATCAGATGATCGAGGATATCGCACTTATGAGAGTACTCCCCAATATGATGGTTTTTGCACCTAGTGACGCTACACAGACAAGAAGACTCGTGGAACGTATGGCAACAAAATATGGCCCAATGTATGCAAGAGTGGGGCGCGCTTCTGCTCCATTAATCTATAAAAAGGATGATTTAAAAGATATTGAAATTGGTAGGGGAATTATAACCGAAGACGGATACGATGTAAGCATTATCGCCTGTGGCACAATGGTTGATTATGCCCTTGATGCAAGAAAACTGTTATCAAAAGAAAGCATAAAAGCACGTGTAATTGATATGCATACCATCAAACCAATTGATAAAAAACTTGTTCTTAAATGTGCAAAAGAAACAAATGCTATAATAACAGCTGAGGAACACTCGGTCATTGGCGGCTTAGGAAGTGCTGTTTCAGAGATACTTGCAGAAGAAGGGTGTCCCTGCAAGTTTAGAAGAATGGGCATACAAGATATATTTTGTGAATCTGGAGAACCTAAAGATTTATTTGCTAAATATGGACTGAACGCAAATCATATCGCTAAAACAGTTAAAGAATTGATAAAATAATGCATTTTTCTACCTATTGTCTCCAAACCACTATTGTCAAAATATCTTCATCTTTTAATTTGTGATCTAATCCGACCTTTTGAACATCGTGCTTTGCAGAAGGGCCGGAAACTGATGCATATCTGAATTTTCTCTTAAAGTCACGATGAAGTTTTCTACAGGCATCCTCTACTGAATCCTCTTCTCGCAATATCAAAGGTTCATCGTAGTCGATTTGCTTTCCAACAGGCTTCATATATACTCGGATGAGTTTTAGATAAGAAAAGATATTTTCTCTCAGCATATCTAAACCCTCACCCTTCTCCGCAGATATCGTCGATACACGTCGTCCTTTTTCTCTCATCTCTTTTATAGTTTCATTAAGTATTTGCTTGGTACTGAGGTCTTTTTTATTGATAACGACCATTGCAGGCACATAGACTCTATTTCGAGAAAATGAATCAATCAATTGGTCCTCGGTAATATCCTCACGTATAGTAATGTCTGCATTTACTACAAATTCAGAGGCAATAGATTTTATGAGATTTTCGTTTAGATAAGTAAGTTTAGTTGTTGAATTTACTGTAATGCCTCCCTGTTCTTTTTTTGTAACAACAACGTCAGGGCTTTTTTGATTTAACCGTAGTCCTGCGCTATATAATTCCCTTTCAATTAGTTCAAGATGTTCCATACATTGCACATCTATCATTAATAGCAACAAATCAACATTTCTAATAGCTGAGAGAATTTCCCTTCCTCGGCCCTTTCCTTTTGACGCACCTTCTATAAGGCCGGGTAAATCTAATAACTGGAGATCTGCTCCTTTATACTTCATGATACCGGGAATTGCTTCCAATGTGGTAAAATCGTAATCACCTATTTTGCTAGAAGCTCTTGTTAATCGATTTAAAAGGGTACTTTTTCCAACGTTTGGATAACCTATGATGCCAACTGTAGCATCGCCTGATTTCTTAATGGAAAATCCTTTTCCTTTGGTGCCAGCACTTTTTCTTTTCTCAACTTCTTCTTTAAGCCTTGCAATCTTTGCCTTTAGCTTCCCGATATGGTGCTCCGTAGCCTTATTTTTCTGTGTATTAAATATTTCATCTTCTATTGCTTTGATCTGTTCTTCTATCGAGGAGTCCATATAACTATCAAAAGCGAATGTAAATTTACCTTATAAAAACACGTGTCAAACACTTATTCTATAATATAACCAATTTTTTAAGTAAAAGCCTAATCTCTAACTATCAATGTCCCAGTTTCGCCCTGAAGTGCTTCCCATCCTTTTTCTATGTCGGCAACTATAACTTTTTTGCCGCCAGATTCTAAAAATCGAATAGCAGCAAGAATCTTTGGGCCCATACTTCCAGGCGGAAAATGACTCGCCTCATAATAATTCTTTAATTCTTTCAAAGATATTTTATCGAGTGTCTTCTGTTTCGGAGTGCCATAATGAAGATAAACTTTTTCAACATCTGTTAATATCAATAACAATTCTGCCTCAACTGCCTCTGCCAATCTTTCAGCAGCGAGATCTTTATCAATTACTGCTTCCAGGCCATCAAGGCCCCCATCTTCCTTCTCAACAACTGGCATACCACCCCCACCAGATGCGATGACGATTATCCCATCATCTAGCATTTTTCTGATGCTCTCTCCCTCAACAATTTGTTTTGGATCGGGAGATGGAACAATCATTCTCCATCCGCGAGGTTGACGAGTCATTTGCCATCCTTCTTTACGCAACTGAATTGCCTCATCTTCGTCATAATAAGGCCCAATAGGTTTTGTGGGATGAGAAAGAAATGGATCATCCTGATCAACGATAACCTGCGTGATTAACGCAATTACTGGTTTCTCAATGTGTTCCTTTTTTAGAGCATTGGATAGACATTGCTGTATCATATATCCTATTAAACCTTCGCTCTCTGCAACACAGATTCCAAGAGGCATTGCTGGCGTTAAATCCTTTGCAACTTTATTCTGAAGTAATATGGCTCCAACTTGAGGACCATTACCATGAGTAATGACAACGTCCCATCCCTCTTTTATCATTTTTACTATTGACTTGGTACTTCTCCGGGTATTTGTAAACTGTTCATAAATAGTTCCCTTCTGTCCCTTTTTAACCAGCGCGTTGCCACCCAGCGCAATAACCGCCTTTTTCTTCATGATAGATTGCAGGAAATATATTCTTGATATAAAAAACAGATGGTAGAAATAAATATATCGTCTATACATTTAATGGGTTTGTCTCTAAAGTTCGTTTTGGCTCTAAAGTCGTAATTCTGACTCTAAAGTCTAAAACAACAGGAGAAACACCTATTACAATAATCCTGCCAATTTTGTTTTTAGCCCAGAAGAATCTGTGACCCGTGGGTAGTATTTCTAACAATAGTTTGGATTTTGTTACAGATATTGCAATATTTTTACAAAATATTTATATAAGATTAGTTAGATGTATTAGTCGTGCTATAGTATAGCACTTACAGGAGGATAAGATATGAAGGGGAATTATCTTTTAAAGAAAAGTAGAGTAGTTGGAATAATAATCATTTTTATCTGCGCAAGTTTTGTATCAAACATCGGTGGGTATCCAGAAGAAACCAGTCAATTAGATATTGATATTGAAGATGTTTGTGAATTAAAAGAGGATGTGTTAGTAACTTGTAACACGTTTGGATTTCCTGGAGAACCATCACAAGAAATCACCATGTCTCTAAGCGAAGCAGAATTTTTATACGATAAAATAAAAGAGCTTCAAATTGAGGTAGCACGTGATCCACTATCTGATAAAACACAACAGTTGCAACATGAGATCATCGCACTTGCCGATGAACATAACCTCCTGCCAGCAGGTTTATCAGTGGAAACACTTCAGTGTCACGTCTTACACCAACTTTGCGTCCACAGCACCCTCGAATTACACTGCCTCGTTTACAAAATAAGGCATCTGAAATGTTTTGTAACTACGTTTCCACAGGCTCTGGGACAGCTCTGCCTATTATCATACTCCCAAGGCTCATACCTATACTTCTCACACCCATTCCCAGGTTATTCGTGAGGTGGTCAACATTAGAAGGAATGACATCTTGTGGAGGGTTACGTTCTGGGACTGGTTTTATCGCCTATGGTGCACAGAATGGTATAGCGCTTGGTTTCTGGGGCATCGGATTTAGTATTTTCCTCCCGCCAGTTATGGCCTATGGGTTATTTGGGTATGCATTATTTGCTTCTGTCAACGCAGAGGAAATTGAATTGTGGCCTCCAAATTATCCACCTGAAATAACAGTAATCTCTCCACCTAATGGAGCTGAGAACGTTCCTGTTTCAACATCTGAATTGAGTTTTCATATAAGTGATTTTAACGAGGACCCAATGAGCTACAGTGTGACTACGACACCTGATATAGGTTCTGGAAGTGGGACTAACAAACCAGACGGTACTTATTCAGTACCAATAAGTGGTCTTGAAGGCTCTGAAGAATATACATGGCAAGTAGAGGTTTCTGATGGGGTAAACAATGTTGCTACGGCGTTCACGTTCACTACTGAACCAGTGGCACCTATTGTCTCAAATCCTTCACCTGATGATGGGGCATATCTTGTACCAGTTGATACTATGAATCTTTACTTTAATATTCACGATCCACAAGGAGATCTGATGGATTACACCGTTGAAACAGTACCTAATATTGGATCAGGAAGTAGTTTCGATGTTAGTGGTGGTACCTACTCCATACCTATCAGTGGATTGGATTATCTAACTGATTATAACTGGTATGTGAATGTGACTGATGGGGCGAATTGGAAGCACAAGGTGTTCTCTTTTCAGACAGAACCAATTATGGTATTCAATCCGTTTGATGAAGGGTGGCTATACCGTAAGACAATCACCATTAATCACACAAATGTTGCGGGAGATCTGGAGAACTTTCCCATTCTTATCAGTACTATGGATACCGACCTTCGGGACAAAGCACAACCCGATGGTGATGACATCCTTTTCATGGATGATGAGGGTATTGCCAATCGTTTATTTCATGAAATTGAAAAATATGATGGTGCAACAGGGGATCTCATCGCTTGGGTAAATGTTGCCAATCTTGATTCAAACCAAGATACAGAACTACACCTGTATTATGGTAATCCAGGTTGCACCAGTCAACAACTTCATTTTGCTGTCTGGGACACAGATTTTCTTACCGTGCTCCATATGAAAGATGATCCGGATACCTCTCATGTAAGGGATAGTACAGCGTATCAAAACGATGGTACCAAAAAAGGAGGCAATGAACCCATACAAACAAATGGTGCAATAGGAAACGGACAATATTTTGATGGCGTCGATGATTATATTGACACGAAGGATTTCGATATTAACGATGATTTTACCATGAGCCTCTGGATTGACTTAACTTCGATACAGATATATAAACAATTTTTTATTGGCAAGCATAAATCTGAAAAAGGAGATGAAAATATTGTATTATTTGGTATTAATTCAGAAGACAATTATTATTTCAGGATTAGAAACGAATACCATATGCAAGATACTGTAGAAACTGGACGGCAATATCTGGTTGCAGTGGGCAAGAAAATGAGTTCCTCAGAAACTCAAATCACATATTATAAAGATGGAGCGGTGCTTTGGCAACACGCGATAAACGAGGTAGCTGGAAATGCCTTAGGACGACCATGGACGATAGGACAAGATTGGGACGGTAATGAAAGAACCGATTTTGTTCATGGAATGATGGATGAAATCCGCATATCAAATACTATTAGAGATAGCAATTGGATTTCCACAGAATACACAAATCAAAATGAACCAAACAGTTTCTACACCATTGGTCCTGAGGAAACAGGACCATAATCATCACATCTTAGATGAAAAAACCCTGTTGAAAATTAACATTAGTTATCTTTATTAATCGAAAACCTATAATATCTATCTAAGGGGGTCAAACATTTTTGAAGACGATTGCCTTTCTTCATTGTCTTCTCTCCCTTTTGACCCCTTTACAATACTTCTCCTGGTCTGTAATGCCTTCTTATGGTTAAAGTGACACGAAACTCCCTATGTAACAGGGTAAAAGTAGAGTTATAAAGCAATAAGGGATTCTAAATACTCGGTGGTGAGTTGCGAGTTCCATATAAAAGGATAGATAAAAAATTAGATCTGATTGATAAGAAACTTGATATTATGAAATCACAGCTTAACACAGAGTTTAAAAGAATAAAGATCAGGATGATTGAATCAAGATCGAATAGTATTGAATTTGCTATGTTAAGTGTAGGTAGTCTGTCACTTGCTGTATTTGTCACTAATAAGATATGGATTTTTTTATACATGGCATTTATCACTTACGTTTCTGGTATGTTGTTACAAATTTATACAAATTTTAAAATTAGAAAAATGAAGATAAGGTGAAATGATGGAAATTAAAGAGCTTGGCATTATTTCATTGTTATTAGGCATATTTGGATTATTCTCTTTTTTTGTATTTGGGCCATTAGCTTCATTGCCATTGGGAATTATAGCAATCATTGCAGGATATAAACCAAAGAAAGAAGGGAATAAACGTGGAAAATACGGGGTGATACTTGGTACAATAACATTAGTAATTTCTATAGCATTGCCTACCTTTATAGTATTTTTTTGGGCATAATAACAAACAGAAATAACCCACAGCGCCTGAAATCAAATTACCAAAATTCAAGTTTTGAAAAATCATCCGTCAACCATTAACACGATATGTGGGTTAAGGTCTCTACATATTAAATTGACGATTCTTCATTATCCTCTATAAGATATGGTAATAGCTCCTATTATAATCAACATCATTCCCATTAAAAGAATAATGCCCCACGTAGATGTTCCCAATGGGGATGTCATCCATATTCCTTTCAATGTTATTATAATCCCAGTACTCAATATGATAAAGCCCGCTATTGTTTTTGATATAAACAGTTCTCGGTGATATAATATCTTATTTTTTGCAACCCCTAATTTATAATTCATTTCACATCTCTCATTAACAAGTTACGTTTTATTACAAGACTTTTGCACTTTTTTGATTCACAGATATGTAAATAGAGAGTTAGATCATTCCATCCTCTGGATGGGATGATGCTATTTACGCAGAAGATAGATAGCTTTGGCAATACATTAGACGCCTATAGGGGCTG
>JAUWBM010000177.1 GCA_030601705.1 Thermoplasmatota archaeon | reverse complement strand
CAAAAACCAAGTGGAGAATCAGAAGGTGTGACCAACATTGAATATACTTACTCTTCAAGCACAATAGATCCTGAAGGAGATCAAATATTATATTTGTTTGACTGGGGGGATAATACTACCTCTGAGTGGCTTGGACCTTATGATAGTGGAGCTACTGCTAATGCAGTTCATGCATGGAATGATGTGGGTGATTATGAGATTAAGGTAAAAGCCAAAGATATTAACGGTAGTGCAAGTGGATGGTCAGATCCATTGTCCATAACTATTATCCAGGGGCCTTTACTTGATATCTTTATCATTCGTGGTGGATTTTTCAAGGTAAATACTGTAATCAACAATGTTGGTGCTGTTGAAGCAACAAATGTAAATTGGGAAATTACTCTAGAAGGCGGTACAATATTCCGCGGTCGCACCACCACTGGTACAATCACAAGTATTCCTCCACAAGACGGAGTGCAAATATTTTCAGATATAATATTGGGATTCGGAGAAGTAAGAGTCAAAGTTACAGCTGAAATACCTGAAAGCGTAGATTCAAGAGATCAAGGTGGAAAAGTATTCTTGTTCTTCATAAAGGTAAATCCAGGTGGTTGAAAATAGAACTATTTTTACTTTTTTAATTCCTTAAAATAATTACACAAAGCAGCAATTTCCCATCCCTTTTTAATTTCACATTCTATGTCTTAGAAAACTCTCTGAAATTTCCAATCGTTTTGAAACAAAATCAAGTACTTCATCATAAGTATGGCATTTGTCATATATCTCTTTTAGAATTATTGGTTTATCATTGAAATCCAGGTTTTTTATAGAAAACACTGCATGAATCAAAACTTTAATCTTTCTTTTACTGTAACCATCTCCATTATTAGAACCAGGAACTCTTTTCTCGAATCCCATTCCACACAACTGGCAAAAAACATCTGGAAATCCGTCTTCATTGAAGTCTCCGAGATTAGGATGTTTATCTAGTTTCATTAAACCCTTTGCACAAGTATCACAGACACGAATTAAACGACTATTACACGTGACACAGTAATACCTAAAACCACCACCACATGCCAAACGGCTTCTCAGTGTTTCTGATTTGTTTAAGAATTCTTTACAACATTGGCAATAAAAAATTAACTTTCCCTCCTGGATATTATTTCTTTATTCATTTCTCTTAATTAATGAGGTGAGGGAAGGCTGGATAAACCTCCCCTATGGTTTTGTTAGGATTTTTGTTAGATCAGCCTAAATTCTTTCTCTTTCTCCTGTAAAGGTATAAAACAATAACTGTTCCCACAATGCCACTGACTAAAAAAATAGAAGCACAGCAAATTTCCAGAGTATTAGTGAAGATATTGCCTAGACTACCCCAGAACCAATCTGAGATTATATCTGTTATTATGTACATCTTTATCACATCATTAATCGGAGGTGAAGGAAAGCCCCAGAGTTGGCTCTCCAAGGCTTCCCTCAGGTTTTTTAGGAATGTTTTTGTTAGGGATGCAAAGACTTGATGGATGTCTTGCCGTATCTTTGCATCTTATATTTCAGCAAGCATGATAGGAGGAAGGAAGAAGGTGAATGAGTAAAGACCTTCTCCCCTGTTGCCGAATCAATCTAATTTAACCACCACCTGTATCTTGTATTTCTTGTCTCTCACTGCTTTCTTGTTTTTGGTCTTCTTCGTAATCTGATTTTGCTTGTTTCAACATTTGTTTTTCTTGCTTTTTCATTGACTTCTCTTGTTTCTTTGACTGCTTTTTGTTCTGTCGAATATACTCTTTGTCCGTTTCAATCTCTAATCTTTTCTTATAAAGCTGGACGTCCTTGCTATGGTCTGTTGGGTATTCTGGATTATCTCGCCGGTGCATATCCTTTATGTCCCCTTTAACATCGTGTTTCGCAGTCCATGATGGTTCCCGTTTATGGTGCTGGTTCTTTAATGTTTTATAGTCAGTATACTCTCTCTTGTATGTCTTACCACTTTTTTGTTTTGCAAACATAGCTTTTCTTTGTTCATCTGTCATTTTTTTATTCATATTATCAACTCTTATCTTTACCCAAACTTATTGCATTATTCTCTTTAAGCTCCTCCATAGTATCACTGCCTAGATTATCATGGAGCCACATTAAAACGAGATTACGGACTACTTCCCCTTTAGTCGTACCATAGAACGGGATTAATCCTTCAATGAGCTTCCAGTGTATGTCGTCTAATCGTACAGATCGAGTTGTTTTTTCTTTTGAATCTTTTTTCTCTTTTTCCATAATTATCACATATTACATTTAGGTTCGTATTGTAATCTATATGTAATTATTGTATATATATAATTTTCGATGGATCTGTCACACTGAAGATGAAATAGCAAAAAATACCAAAGTTTCTAGGGAAACGGTAAATAAGTGGATATTGGCTTTTTTGTACCTGATAATAGTTTCTGTCTACTTTTCTGTTTTACAGATATCTGTGAAACAAAAACTGGTTTTCTTTTCCGCTGTTCCTTTGCCTGGTTCTTGTATATCTCTTCCTGTTTTAATGCCAATCGAGTTCTATCATACTTAGAAATATTCCTTCTAGCTAACTGATTATCAATAATCCATATAATCTTCTCATCGTCCCTAAATCTTTTTTCATATTATTCTTGGTTCAAAATACGGACAACCCTCTGGACATTCATAAACCCAATCTTCGGGATTTTCTTCAGATAAACAAGGATGCTTTATTTTTCCAGTCTGCGGTTCGTTTCCTTGCATAGTTTTATGTTCAATCACATTTATTATCATTTCTGTCGTTTTTAAAAATCTACATTCTCTATTAAAGGTCATTTATTTCTACCTCCCAATTTTGAAATATACAAAGATAGTTAAAAGATTTTTCATTTTACTTTCTACACAAAATATTTAAGTTTTTAATTTATGTTAAAACAAAATTAAAGGAGATGAAAATATATCATATCTTGCAAATTCTAATACGTTAGAAATTCATGATTTGAATAATACTCAAGTGAATTGCCAAATTGATGAAATTCTACCTGAACATAGAATACCACTAGCGACACTTTCAGAGGTTTTAGAATATCTTGATCGTGGTTATAATGGTTGTAAATGGTGTTTACCACTATATCATACTGATTAGAAAATGATTTTACCAACGTAAATTCCCCACAGTTAATTCCCCACAGTCATATTACACAGAACCCTCAAAACACCATAAAAAACTGGATTTTAAACAAAAAACAAGAAATTGGAAAAAGTTTAATTTTTCCAGATTCACTGTAGATAAATCCTGTTACTAATTAAAAATGAGTATTTCTCTCTCTCTTTTGGTGTTAAGGTTTTTAAAAGTATGAAAATTAAGATTTTAAAAGGAGAAACTTAGGTAAAATTTTAAGAGTTTTATTCATACTTTTTTCGACGTTTCATCCTTTCCAAATGCATCATTGAGAAAACGGTTGGAAGCCAATGGTTCTATACCTTTTTGTTTCAATGCTTCAATAAGATTCCCTTGAGCAATATTATCACGTATTACAGCATTTGTTGTATTTTTTACAACATTTATTGTTATCAAATAACTGCTAAGACTCCGTTTCTTCAAAACGGAGATTTACATTAGCTGACAGGGAAGTCAGCTAATGTCTTTTGTCTCTTGTCAAATATCGAATAACTGAATGGTTTTACGTCCTTCAATGCTTTATCCTGT
>JAUWBM010000004.1 GCA_030601705.1 Thermoplasmatota archaeon | reverse complement strand
GTAAAATTTCCAGCATCATCATAAATATGTGTTGGGTTTTGTTCATCAGATGTATCGCCATCTCCAAACTCCCAATAATAATCATACGGTGGCGTTCCATTTTCTGCCGAACCTGTAAATTGCACAGGCTCACCTATTGATTCTTGGTAAGGTCCATGTGCATCAACGTTAAAACCAATAATTGTAAAATCGGATGCTGAAATTGCTGAGGCACTTGATGATGTTGTTACAATTAATTTAATTCGGCAATATCCAGATCCACCCGCATCAACTAACCATTGAAAACAGCCATTATTAGGGATGCCCGATACAATGGTTGTCCATGGGCCTGAAGCGCTATTTTGTGACAGTTGGATTTCAACAGTTGCATCTCCCTGTGACGGGGGAACAGCAGAGAGCCAGCGGATATTTCGAATGGATCCACTTCGAAAGGTTTCTCCTCCATGAGGCGTAGTTACTCGTGCACTTAGCTCGGTTGGTTCTGACCATGGAGAATAAACTCTCAACTGATTTCGGTAAAACGGGAAACCACTTTGTTTCGCCTGCACAGTTATATCCTCCCGACCGTCATGATCAATATCGCCATCAACGCGGAGTGCGGAGTAACCTCCAGGTGATGGCATAGTCCATGTTGTATCTGCCTCCCAATTACCGTCACCATCGCCAAGAAAAACATAACCTGTAGGGTCAGAATATGCTACAATATCTAGAAAACCATCTCCATTTAGATCTCCAAATTGTGTCATATAGTAGCTGCCAGAAGACGGTAGACCATTAGAAGCTGACACCCATTTATTGTCATTTTTATCATAAATATAGCAAAAGATACCAGATGATCCCAGAGCAAAAACCACATCGTTGCATCCATCATTATTCATATCGCCACTATCAATCGCCGTAATTGTTCCTGATGGGAGGCCATTATGGTTAATTGTAAATCCAAAATCTCCGTCTCCAATAAGGACTGTAGCTCCAGTTCTAGTCGCGACAAAATCAGGATATCCATCAGCATTAATATCGCATGTTTCTATGGTATATCGAGCATTATCGCCTGTAAGAGCCCATGCTTGACTCCATGTTCCATCCCCATGATTTTCATAGAGATGTAAACCGTTACCACCTCCAAACGATTGAGAAATAATATCCAACCGCCCATTACAATCAAAGTCAACAAGAGCAGTTGCAAACATGCCCCACGTTTCGCCGCTTGAAGCTAGCCCAGTAGCCCATGGCGTCCAACTTGAACCACTGCCATCCCCCAAGGCAGCACCTATTAGAGTATCACCAAATCCTGCACTTCCCCAGTCATGATGAATTCCCCAGGCTACATCAAGGTAACCATCTAAATTAAGATCGCCAATTGCACAGCCACCATAGCCAAAATTGCCACTCTGATGGACAGTCCAGGAGCCTTCACCATTGCCAAGCCAAACCATAATTCCGTGTTCATCACTGTTGACATATGGGGAACCATGATCACCCACAGAGATAATGTCCAAATGCCCATCATTATTGATATCAGCAAGTTCTAGTTCGGTTTTACCTTCCTCTTTATCTGGATTTTCCAATCCTGAGGATTTAGATAATAAATCCAGAGTGTTGGTAGAACTAAGAACCAAACTATTCTCGTTAACATTATATCCTATAACCATAGGACTGACTGCCGTTATGATGAACAATGCAATGATTTCAAGCACCAGAGTGTTCTTCAGAACTTTACCTCCCATATAATATCTATCAGCGATGTGTTATATAAATGTTTATAGTAGTATTACTACCAAGTATGGACTACACACCCAGTTATAATCCAAGCAAATGTCTGGCTATTGGAAACATCCGTGGAAATCGTTCTAAAAACCGCAGGAACCACATATTCTGAGTTTGTTTATTCTTTGGCATAGTGACTTCCAATGTTGCTATTTCACTAACTTCTTGATAGACATCCATGGCCTGTGCAATAATTGTATGCGTGCCCTTTTCATCCCATGAGTGTTTAAGAGTAATTTCTTCTCCTGATTTGTATGGACCAATCCATTCTGTTATCTGTCCCCAATCCCATGCAATTGCATAGTAAATATCATTTCCTTCAGGGTCTGTAGTATTAAAGATGTAGTCATATGATTCACCTACTTTTCCACTTGTAGGACCATCTATTGTTGGAGCAGCTGGTGGATCATTTAGACTATACGGAATGACAAACCCTGTTATTTGAGTAGGTACTGCACCAAAGTTACCAATCTTTGTTGTCGCTCCTGTGGTGAGATTACAAGTATACAACGCACCTTCGTTACCCGCATGAATAGTAAAGGCTGACAAATAACAGATGCCGTCTTCTTTATCGAAAGCCATATCCTGGCCATAGTTGAGATCAAGGCCAAGCGGTCCAATGAGAGTAGCTGCACCTGATGCAGGATCTATGGAATAGAGACTATCAGTATGCAGGTCTTCTCCATACATATTGCCAGTACCATCACATGCGATACCAATCATCAAACCACTGCTTATACCGAAAGGACCAACTAAAGTTGCAGCACCAGTTACCATATCAATAGTAAACAGATTAGTGGCACCACATGCATACATCGTGCCCGTGGTATCGTCATATGCTAAGCCATGTAGACCCTCGCTAGAACCAGAAGCTCCAACTAGGGTCATATTACCAGTCACATGATCTATTATCCATATGTTCGAATTATTAACTGGTGTATATTCACAACACCACCATACACCATCAACCCAGGTACCGCCAGCTATTTTGTCTGAAGAAATTGGTGTTCCAATAATATTAAGAGTCCCTGGATCATCTATTCCAAACCAAACAAGAAGATCAGGATTAGGATAGGCTTGGTATCCATAACAAGTTTTACCTTTGCCAAGAAAATCTTCCATAGAAATTTGGATTTGCATATCTTGCACATGATGATTTCCTACAAGTCTCGGTAATTTATTATATATATCTGCATTGATACTCGATGTTAAGGCTATGCCGATAAATAAAAGTCCTGCTACAACTGCTAGCAACTTCTTTACTATACAAACCACCCCAGCAACTGCTGTAGCAATGGAAACCTCTCCAACCACCGCAGGAACCACATGTTGCTTGACTGCTGGTTCTTTGGCATAGTGACCTCAAGATATGCCCAGTCGCTTTCTTCACCCAGCACATCTTTTGCTTTTGCTCTTATTGTATAATCTCCCTCTTCAGTCCATTTATGATAGTAATAACATTTCTCTCCAGATGCCATTTCAAATTTCCATCCCTCGTTTCCATCATCCCAGTCGATGTAAAACGAAATAGGATTTAATTCAGGGTCGATAACTTTAAAAGTATACCAATACCCCACACCTGCTTCTCCATTTGTCTCACCTGAAATCGTGGGTGTTTCTGGAGGGCTGTTTAACTCTATTGGTCCAAACGCATGGAGGTATCCACCTGCTTCAGAAGTTGAGCCAATATAAACAGTTCCATCTTCAGCTATACAAGGTGATGAATCAATCCATCCCACGTCAACAAGCTTCTTCATCCATTTCTCAGTTCCGTCGGGGTTTATTGCAATAATGTCACCTCCTGAAACTTCCCAAATATTTGTACCAACATAGATTGTACCGTCAGCAGAGATAGCAGGACACGATTTATGAATATGCCTTCCTTCACCCAGGTTGAAACTCCATTTCTTTGTTCCATTAGGATAAATCGCATAGAGTTTTTCGCCACCTATATAGATAGTGCCATCACTTGCAATTGAGGGGTTTGTCTCTGTACCATAACCTACTTTACATTTCCATTTCATAGTACCATTGATTGGATAAAGAGCATATAGATAATCATCAAAAGAGCCAATATATACAGTTCCATCATCTGCAATAGAAGGTGGTCCTTTTACATAGTCGCCTGTCTTAAATCGCCACTTCAAAGTTCCATTAGGACTCATAGCATACAAGTAATCATCCATAGAACCTATGTAGATGGTCCCATCATTAGCTATTGTAGGAGAAGAGGTTATATCATTACCTGTTTTGTATTGCCATTTCTCCGTGCCATTTGGGTTAACAGCCCAAATTCTATGACCAGTTGCACTTTCCCACATTGTACCAAAATATATAGTTCCATCATCAGCAACAGCAGGAGAAGATGTTGCTATTGTACCCTTTGCATTAAACTTCCATTTCAAAACTCCAGTAGTTGAATTAAATGCATATAATTTATGGCCCCAAGAACCAACATATAGAGTCCCATCTTCAGCAAGAGCAGGAGCAGAAGTAATCCAATCACCTGTTTGATATTTCCATTTTAATGTACCATTAGGATATATAGCATAAATATCCCTATCCTTATCTCCGAAATATATTGTCCCCCCCTCATCTATAACAGGACTGCTATCCACACCGTCACATCTAAATCGCCATTTCTCCAGACCATCTATATGAGTAGTGCTATACGGACTCCCGCTTGTATGATGGGTATCATAACACATCATCGGCCACGGAGAATCCATCGGACCACCAGATGATACAGTTGATATTGGTTCAACTGGTTGTACAACATCCTCTATAACATCTATGTCATTATTAGGATAATCATTTAGCATCTGTTCCTTCATATACTCATACTTCGCATTGTTGCCACTTGCATCATAACAGTAGTAAGCCAGATTATCTAAAAGAGTCTCCATCTCACTATCAACATCTGGTTTAGTATCAGATTCGAATCCTATTACCATAGGGCTGACTGCCGTTATGATGAACAACGCTATGATTCCAATGCTTATGCCCTTCTTCATATCTCATTCTCCAGAAGTAGATTTATCATCTGGTTTAGCAATGGAAACCGCTCCAACCACCGCAGGAACCACATATTACTCGCTTGCTGGTTCTTTGGCATAGTTACTTCCAGTATTCCCCATTCGCTCTCAGCACCATAGGGGTCTTTAGCCTTACATCTGATGATATAGGTATCTTTTTTGGACCATGAATGTGATTTAGTAATTTCTTCGCCAGAAGGGTATGGACCAATCCATCCAGTATTGGTATCATCACCCCATTCGATGTAGTACCAAACTTGTAGTCCTTCTGGGTCTGAAGTGAGGAAGTTATAGTCATATTTGGTTTCTATATTACCATTTGTTTCACCATCTACACTTGGTTTATTTGGTGGGTCATTTGTTTCCTGTATCCAAGCCCAAGTAGTATCATCTGAAGTGTTACCACTATCATCTATAACTGTTAAAGTGACGGTATAATTTCCAGCATCTGTATAGGTGTAGGTGGGGTTTTGCTCATCAGATGTATTGCCATCTCCAAAATCCCATTCATAAGAATAAGGTGGATAACCTTTACTTGCAGAACCATTAAACTGCACAGGCTCATCAATTAGTCCGTAGTATGGACCGTTTGCATCCGCTTCTAATTCTCCTCTGTTAAAAGCATAGAGATAACCATAGGTTTCACCACCAGCATCCTCAGAAGCTGAACCGATATACACAGTTCCATCTTCCCCAATGCAGGGTGATGAATCAACCCACAAGTTGGCTATCTTCTTTCTCCATTTCTCAGTACCATCTGGATTAAATGCAATAATATCGCCCCCAGAAACTTCACCAATGTTTGTACCAACATAAATGGTACCATCAGCAGAAATTGCAGGAGACGATTTATGGATATGTCTTCCAGGTCCCAAGTTGTTACTCCACTTTAATGTACCATTGGGGTAAATAGCAAAAAGGTCTTCGTTACCGATATAGATAGTACCGTCACTTGCAATAGACGGATTGGTTTCGGTCCCCATTCCTCCCAACTTCCATTTCATTGTTCCATTATTAGGGTAAATAGCGTAGAGATAATTATCATATGAGCCAATATACACGGTTCCATCATCTGCAATAGAAGGTGGTCCTTTTATCCAGTCACCTGTTTTAAATCGCCATTTGAGTGTCCCATTAGGATTCATTGCATATAAATATGTGTCTTCTGAGCCAATGTAGATGGTGCCATCATCACCAATTGCTGGGTCAGAAGTAATCCAATAACCAGTATCGTAATGCCATTTCTCAGTACCATTAGGGTTAACCGCATATATTCTACCCTTGTCGTAACTTGGACCCATTACTCCAAAGTAGACTGTGCCATCCTCCGCAATTACAGGAGAAGATGTTATTGATGCATGTGCAAGAAATCGCCACTTTCTAGTACCATCAGGATTAATCGCATGCAAATAATCACCATATGTTCCTATGTAAATTGTACCATCTTCACTAATTGCAGGAGTTGCCCAAATCAAACCACCCGTTTTATATCTCCATTTCACCGTTCCATTTGGATAGACTGCAAAGAGATACCATGGAAGACCACCATGGTTTCCTCCAAAATAGATAGTTCCATCCCCATCGATGACAGGCCCGCCATCTATCCATCCGTCTGTTTCAAATCTCCATATCTCATCGCCAGGATTATCAGCAGTACTATACGAACTTCTACTCGTATGATGCAAATCATAGCATTGCATAGGCCAAGGTGAATTCATCGGACCACCAGATGATGCTGTTAGTATTGGTAGAACAGGTTGTACTACATTCTCTACAATCTCTATATCATCATTAGAATTATCTTCCAATAGTTGCTCCTTCATATACTCATACTTTGCAGAGTCAAAACCATTCACACCATAACAATAGAATGCCAGATTATCTAACAGAGTCTCCATCTCACTATCAACATCTGTTATAGCATCAAATTTGAATCCTATAACCATAGGACTGACTGCTGTTATGATAAACAACAGTATCACAGCAAAAGCAACACCCTTCTTCACATATCCTTTATCTTTTCTCATAAGAACTTCCACACAATTAATTCTTCACTGACACTGGTTTTATTTGTATTTATCGCAGTGACTTTCAATGTATGCCTGAAAAACGACATCTTATCCCATGTCCAGCCATAGGGTTCTGTGGTATCATTTGCCTGAAATTCGTCATCTATGTAGAACTCTACCCTGTCTATATAGAATTCATCATCCAAGTCAACAACTTCAATATCAATAGGTCCTATTATCAGAGGTCTGAAAAATAATGGTAATATTTTATTGTTGAATAGATATAATGCATTCTCTGGTTTTGTAATACTTACTCTTTTAACAGCCTCAACTTTTATCAATAATGCATCACAATTCATCAAGTACCTTTCACCTGCTACGATAAATCCTCCGTCATCAGTTACATCAACGGAGTTAATTGTCTCATCATAAAAAGGTAAATCCACAAGTTTGATACGCCATCGCTCATTTCCATTGCTATCTGTTTTTATGAGCCAAGGTTCTTCAAGATCAACAAATCTCTCACATGCAATAATGTACCCGCCATCAATCGTTTGCCTACAATCATGTCCGCAATATGTGACAGAATCTTCACCAAAACTGGTATCCCACTCAACAGTTCCATTGGCATCTGTTTTAATCAACCACATTTTTGTACCACTTGTATTGTTATAATGTATGAACCCCGTCATTATGTATCCTCCATCTGTTGTCCGCTGAACTGACTCGCCCCGTGCAGAATTTTTTGGACCGCCAAATGTCGTATTGATTTGTTCAGTACCGTTTATATCAGTTTTAATCAAAAAAACGTCATTCTCGACATAAGGTTCTGCATAATATAAAGTACCTGTAAGAACAAATCCGCCATCACTTGTCACATCAACTGAACTTACCGATCCTCTGTCAATAGACCCCCATAGTATCTTTCTCCATTGTTCGTTTCCATTTTCATCTGTTTTAATCAACAAACCCTTTGGCCAACTATCCCCAGCTATGATATATCCCCCATCCGTTGCTTGTTTTATGGAAAAACCACGACCATAACCAAATGTATTATACCATTGCATGTCACCTTCAGCATCTGTTTTTACGAGCCAGACTTCCATTTCTTCATCAATATTATATGAATTCGAATGCCCAGTAAACGCATATCCTCCATCAGATGTTAGGGTAATGTCACGAGCAAAATCAGTTATGCCAACACCTGGTTTTCCATATATTTTATCCCATTCTTTTCGACCTTTTGCATCTGTTTTTATTAAAAACGCATCTACTCTAGTTAGGTAACCAGTTTGACCAGCAATGATATATCCTCCATCATTGGCTTGTTTCACTGACTCAGCTACAGCATCTCCATCTTCTGAACCACTTATGCTGTCAAATATTCTTATCCATTCAACATTTGGGGGTCCCTCTAAAACAGTTACTTGTGTCTCACTATTGATTCCGACACGGTCCCCAATCACCAATGGGGTAACAGCCGATATGATAAACAACAGTATGATACCAAAAACAAGAGTGTTCTTAACCAATGTTTTGCCTCCCATACTAATATCTATCAACGATGTGTTATATAAATCCTATCCTTAATCCCATCTTTTGCCACCTATTTGCCTACCTGTATCTGCCTCTGTCCATCTTTGTCACTTATTTATTACATTATTCATCTCCATCTTTGTTTTAATCACAGCCTTCAACGGGCCAATTAAAACATCAGAACTTGGAGCCTGCTCAGCTCCGTCCAAAATCTGTTGCTTTTGCAGCTCCCAAACGATTCTGAATTCAAACCAGATTTTACAGGCGCTTAACAGTAGAAAATTATGTAATTTCCACACAAAAAATCTCGTACAAAATTTGTTGCCTATTAGCTCATTCAGCCTCGTACAAAATCTGTCGCCTGAAATCTTCTCATTAATATAATCTCGTCCAAAATGTGTCGCCTACTTTGCGTTCAAAATCCGTCGCTTTTTCGTCCAAAATGTGTCGCCTAACTTGTTCAAAATATGTTGCTTTTCTATTTCCAAAAATCAAAACTTTCCTAAAATCAAATCATCCAAATCTTAATTTTTCAAAACGCCAAACCAAAACCCCGCTCAATTTATTTTTTTATCAATCTCACATCCGCTTCACTAGGGCTATATTCATAATATGCCTTGTCATCAAACCATGCGCATCTAATATGTTCAAATGGTATCTTTGCCCTGAAAGAGAGAGCAACTGCATAATGATACAACTGCTTGGGCGCCTTCTTATCCTTTATAGCACCTGGTTTATAGTCAAGGATATACACATGATCATTTCTTTCCTGTAAAATATCAATATGCCCTGTAATTCCACTGTCTATGCTCTTTTCCCAATACCATACCGGCACCTCACATGCAATAGTCGCCCTGTCATTTATAATCATAAACTTTTCAACCAGATCGTGCCGTTCACGGTTATTCCTTTTAGACTGGACAGCAAAACCTGCCATCTTGCAAGCCAAGTTCACTCTCCTTTTAGATTTTATCTTCGTAGTAAACTTGGGCTGAGAGCAACGTTCCCCAATCTCAAAGAATTCATCAGGACACCCGTTCTCAAAACGAGTTATATATGTTGCCAGACCTGGAAATCTCTTTCTCACAAGAACATCAAGTTTGTATTTATGATACATGAACTCATAGTCAAGATTCTCATGTTCAAATTTTTTGGTAAACAAAACCTCATCATAAAAAGAAAAATTAGTTCTGATAGACGAAATCGGACAGATATCCTGAAACGTTTTTAACCAGGAGTGAACCGTGGTTTTACTTGTTTTTACCTTGAATTTTTGATTTAACAGTTTGCTCGTTTCATCTAAAGTATGCCCAAGATTATAGTAATTTATGGCACTATAAACAACCCTGGCAGGATATGTCCTATGCTTAAAGGTTTTATCTGCAAAAGTTGTTCCGCATTCTTTACATCGATATAATTGAGCAACTCCAAAATTTCCCTTTCTCATCCCTTTTTTAATGATATATTTACTACTACACTCAGGGCATTTTAGATTTTTCATTCTTTCATCATTACTGTTTTTAATCGTCAACCCCAATAAATCTTTTACCCACGGCTTCTAACATCTTTTGAAAAGACAAGAAAAATAAATATTTATAACAAATAACAAGATTGCTTTATCACTTTAATCTGTACATTACAGTGAAATATATGAAAATTCTGTCGTGGAATGTAAACGGTATACGAGCATCTGAAAGAAAAGGACTGTTCGGCTGGTTCAAAAAAGAATCGCCAGATATTCTTTGCCTACAAGAGATAAAAGCCCTGCCGGAACAAGTACCACCACACCTCAGGAATACACCAGGTTATCATATTTTCTGGAATCCCGCAGAAAGAAAGGGTTACAGCGGCGTTGCAACATTTGCGAAAGAAAAACCAATAAACGTCGAAAAAGGTTTTGGCATAGAAAAATTTGACAGAGAGGGAAGAATTCTCATTACCGATTTCTCATTATTTACCTTGTTTAACATTTACTATCCTAACGGCAAAAAAGACCAAGAGAGACTCGACTACAAACTTGACTTTTATGACACCTTTCTTGCCTATACTGACAACTTGAAAGCAAAGGGAAAAAATATTGTTGTGTGCGGTGATTTTAACACAGCTCATAAGGAAACTGATTTGGCAAGACCGAAAGCAAACGAGCACGTTTCTGGATTTTTACCAATCGAACGTGCATGGATAGACACCTTTATCGATCATGGCTACGTTGATGCTTTTAGACATTTCAACAAAGAGCCGAATCAATATACCTGGTGGGATTTAAAATCTCGGGCTCGGGAAAGAAATGTCGGATGGAGAATCGACTACTTTTTTGTCAATAAGGAATTTTTGCCACACGTCAAAAAAGCATTTATCATGCAGGATGTTATGGGCTCAGATCATTGTCCCGTAGGAATAGAAATACAGTAAGGTGTAAAAATGAAAGAATCGCTTGATTTTATATATAAAGAACAAAAGGAACTCTCTACTTTTAGTGGCATAGGTGCGTTACTTGGATGGGATCAGATGACATATATGCCTACTAAGGGAGTGGCAGAAAGATCAGATCAAATATCGCTGATCTCACGTCTTGCACATGAAAAATTTACATCAGAAAAACTATACACCCATGTAAAAAAACTCACTGAGAAAAGCAATCTAGAAAAACTAAACGAAAAGGACACAGCCGTTGTCGTAAGGCTGGAGAAAGATATTGAAAAAGCACGAAAAGTACCGTCCGAGTTTGTAGAAAAAATGTCCAAAACAACAACGCTTGCCTACCCTGCTTGGGAGGAAGCAAGAGAGAAAAGTCAGTTCTCTTTGTTTGCGCCTCATCTAGAAAAAATTGTGGAACTTGAAAAAGAATATTGTGAATTTATTGACTTACCGGGACCTTCCTATAATAGTCTTCTTGATGATTACGAAGAGGGTATAACTGTTGAAAAATTAAGGAGAGAATTCGATTATCTCAAGCCGCAACTCATTCATCTATTGGAGAGAATTACTTCGAGTGATATCTATAAAAAACAGAAGGAGATTAACAGGAAATTTGAAGTTGGAAAACAAAAAGAAATATGCCATTTAATCATAAAGCAAATGAATCTTCCTAAAGAAAGATCCCGTCTTGACGTTTCCACTCACCCATTTACCACTTCCATGGGAAATGATGACGTGAGAATCACAACAAACTTTGATCGTAAAAGCCCTCTTTTTTCGTTTTTTTCTACCGTTCATGAGGGAGGTCATGCATTATATGAATTGGGGCTCCCGAGGAGTGAATTTAAAGATACTGTAATTTCTGATGCTCCATCGTTAGGTTTACATGAATCTCAATCCCGTTTCTGGGAAAACATGATTGCTCGTAACAAACATTTCTGGAGATATTTCTATCCAATTTTTGAAAAGATATCTCCTGAACAGTTGAAAGACGTAAACGTTGATAGTTGGTACAGATATGTAAATCAAGTGGCACCATCATGTATTAGGATAGAAGCCGATGAACTTACATATTGTCTGCACGTTATCCTGAGATTTGAACTTGAATTGGCTCTTATTGATGGGAAAATAAACATCTCTGATTTGCCAAATGTTTGGAATGAAAAAATGACTGAAATGCTTGGAATAACTCCAAAAAATGATAGAGAAGGTGTTTTACAAGACATGCATTGGAGTGGTGGGAGTTTTGGATACTTTCCAACGTATGCAATAGGAACAATCTATGCATCTCAACTTTTCAAAAAACTTTCAGAAGAAAATCCAAATATATACAATGAAATTGAACAGGGGAACTTTGTGAACATTCTTGCTTGGCTTAGAGAACATGTCCACAAACATGGCCGTCTGATGAATGCTGAGGAGTTAATCAAAAATACATGTGATGAAGGGTTAAATTCTAAAGTATTCGTTGGCTATCTAAAGGATAAATATTATCCTCTTTATGACGTATAATTTGATTTATTTAGGCTCCAAATTTCTCTAAACGTTTGGCATTTGCAAGGGCCAACAGCATTATATCAACAGCTGGGAGTCGGCTGCCAAGTCCACCGGTTATACAGGCACACTCTCCAAAGTGATCTACCTTATCAACTCGGCAATATTTGGAATAAAGCAGTACAGGTACCGGATGCCAACTATGGGCTTTCATAAGTGATGGTGTGGAATGATCACCTGTTACAATTATTACATCAGGGTTTAAATTCAGGAGTCGTGGTATTTCTCCATCGGTCTCTTCAATTACTGCTATTTTACGATTAAAATCACCATCCTCTCCAGCGCTATCAGTTTTTTTTACATGTAAATAGAAAAAATCATAATCATCCCAGTTATTTTCTAATGTTGTAAATTCGTCTTTTATCGGGGTACCCGTTTCCAATATGTTCATTCCCAATAGTTTTGCTAGGCCACGGTACATTGGGTAAGCCGCAATTGCCGCGCTTTTAAGACCGAAAGCCTCTTCAAAAGTGGGCCAGCTTGGTTTTTTGGAAAATCCCCGTAACAATACCATGTTGGCTGGATAGTGATCTGCTAAAATTTCACTTGCTTGGCCTAAAAACTTTCCTACCAAGTTAACTGTTTTTTCCGCCTCTGATGATAAGGGTTTTAGCTGTAGAGGTTTTTTACCGACCATCTGAGGATCCGTGTCGATGATGCCACCGGAGAGCCCCTCACCCCGCAACACCAGTAATAACCGATGTTCTTTAACTGTCTCAACAAAAACATCTACATCCGGCAACTCAATGTTACGCAGTAATCCACATAATTCTTCGTTTTTCTCAGTGGAAATACGCCCTGCTCGCCGATCCAAAACATTTCCGTTTTTATCTATTGTACAAAAATTTCCACGAGCTGCCACATCATCAGGTAGTAGGTCAAAACCTATGCCAAGTGCTGCTAGTACCCCTCGTCCTACTTGATATTTAACAGGGTCGTAACCAAATATGCCAAGGTGTCCAGGTCCACTTCCTGGAGTGATGCCAGTACATACAGGTTGTTGCAAACCACATATGCCTCGTGATGCCAGGGAATCCAAATTTGGTGTATTGGCTGCTTCGAGTTCTGTAAGATTATCTGATTCTCTAGGGAGTCCACCTAACCCGTCTATGACTAACATAACAACTTTTGTTTCAGCAGGTTTTATTAACTTTCGAACAAAATCTAAATCCATATCAAACTCACTTCTCCCCTTAAACTTCACCAGTTTATTTTATCGCTTAAAACATGATTCCAATAATCTATTTTCCCTAATAAAAGTTATGATAAAGACAACACTCCAAAAGTAGATTTTGAATTTATGAAATGGCGTTTCAAGCACTGAAATTTTTTCACTTCTTTTTGATTGCAATGACTACAACAACAGTAAGAATAACTACCAAAAATAAACAGATTACCGAACCGATTAATAGATAGTTCATATTCGTCTTAATATTTTCAATTTCTTGATATAATCCTGGCCCTCCCTCTGTCTTCTCATAGACTGTCAAGGTTATGTTTTTTTGCTTTTCTAAGTTATAATTTGATGAGTCTAGAACATAGGTTAAGCTGTAATCTCCTAGAGGAATATTGCTGGGGATATCAAAAAGAATTTCAAAAGTAGTTTCATCTCCCTCGTTCACAGTTACATACCATGAGGGTTCTATAGAAAACCAGGTATGCTGCAACCATTCAATTCCGTTTTCTATATATAATCTAGCACGAATTTGGGTGTTGCCTTTATTTCTCATTGTTAGATTTACCACGTTTTTTGTACCACGTTCTGTAAAAACTTCATTCGCGGCAATAATCTCAAAATCAGGGCTAGCGAAATCTTCCTCAAATGCAACAATGTCACCCCCTAATTCAGAATATCTTCCATAGTAATAGTAACTCATTAGAATTGGATCGTCTTTAAAAAGGTTGTATATATCCGGGCCTATCTCATTTAATTCTTCTTCTGTTAAATTAATATCATACACTAGGTCGTCATACCAATAATAACCTAAATTTGAGTAAAACGAAATATCAGAAAATACTTCCTCTTTGATCAAACCTTTAGCGATACAGAAAACATTCACCTGTGCATAGGTCTCTCCCACATCAGAGGCAGCAGTTATCTTAAGAGGATAAAAAAGAAAATCTGTTTTAAACCTATAAATAATAGGATTAATACTGTGTTCATCCTCTGCTGTATCAATAATGTCAAAAACAAAGAAAGAGATATTATCTTCAAGATATTCTTCTACCATACTTTGGAAGTTTGATGAAAAAGTTATACCAGCAAGACCTGCCGACGTGGAAAAGTCTGTTGCCCAATTACTAAAGTTTGTTACATTAAGTATTTTGACTACGGTAATATTGTGAGCGCCGATTGTATCTTGGAAGGTTATTTCTATATTTCTAGAAGGGGTTCCTCCCTGGTCGTAATCCAAAGCATTTCCTTTAGAATGATTCCAGATTTCAAGTAGCTTTTCATTCATAATATCTTGAAGTTTTGTAAATGAATCAAAACTTCCTTCTTTGATTTCTAGGGGACTCGAAGGCAATGGAATGATTCGGAGAACCTTTGTAGGCTCCGAGCTTTGAATATCTATCGAAAGAATGAGTACTTCTTCTGTCCCATTCCACGCAACGATAGCATTCTGGGCCTTTTCTTGTATATAAATCTGAGGTGGACCTATTATGCCACCATCACCAGAAATCAAAGGAAAACTTATCAAAAATGCTAGTGAAAGAGCAATACAGAAACCAATTTTGTTGTTCATACTACCATATATTTCTATGATAACTTAAAGATTTCTAAATCGTTTGGAAATTTCCAAATAGATAATTATAAACTATAACGATTTGTTGTTCTTATCACAAACAATGCAAAACAACTGTTTTCTTAATGACTTTTTATCCACCTCAAACCAAAACAAAGAAATTGTGTGGTTTTTAGAGCGTTTCTCTTCTTAAGAATGACGATTACTTCCCATTCACATTTGGGTCCGCCGAAGTCTCGATAAAACATAAATACTATTTTTTATATCAACTTAGCTATTAAACGAGATTTGACGTTATGATTGAAAAGGATGTTCGTTGTCCGAAGTGTCATGAAATAGTAACCTTTTCTGGTGAGCCTGGAGAGCGGCTAACAGTTACCTGCCCAAAATGTGGTGCGCAGGGAAAAGTCACATTCAAAAAATCAACTATAGATCAAGACTATGCAATAGAGGTATCTCATCTAAAAAAGATTTATGGGGACCTCGCTGCAGTTGATGATATTTCTTTTTCGGTGCCGAAAGGCGAAATTTTTGCTTTCCTCGGTCCAAATGGTGCCGGTAAAACAACGACAGTAGAAATCATCGAGTCAATACGTGAGCCGACAATGGGTACAATCAGAATATTTGGCAAGGATATCACATCTTCTTTTAATGAAGTGAAGGAAAAAATCGGTATTCTTCCTCAAGAGTTTCAATCGTTTGAAAAGCTCACAGTGAAGGAAACTCTTGTATATTTCTCAAAGCTCTACAAAAAAAGAGCAGATATCGATGACATTATAGGTGCAATGGATCTTAAAGACAATCAAAACAAGCTATACAAAAACCTTTCAGGGGGTCTAAAGCAACGTGTAGGTGTTGCAATCTCTCTTGTAAATGACCCCGAAATTGTTTTCCTTGATGAACCGTCAACCGGATTAGATCCAAAAGCACGACGTGAAGTCTGGGAGGTCATTGCCAATCTCCGCAGTAAGGGAAAAACGGTGTTTCTAACCACACACTATATGGAAGAAGCAGAGTATCTGGCTGACCATATTGCCATCATTCACAAAGGGAAGATTATTGCCGAAGGCTCTCTTGAAGAGCTAATAAACAGATATGGAAAAGGTAGCTTACTTCATATTAAAGGTTGTAAAACCGGCAATACAGTTGAACTATTAAGGGAAAATGGATTTAATGCAACCTCCAAGGAGAATGGCAATATCGCAGTGACAATTGGGCATAAGGATCGTTTGCTTGAAGTGTTATCCCACCTGAGACACAAGTGTGTTGATTACGATAGCATTGATATACGCCGCCCTAATCTTGAAGAGATATTTCTCCAGCTAACAGGAGCTAAGTTATCGGAGGTGAAAGCTTGAATCTTCGCATTATAGCCTCTGATTTCAATGCAAGCCTAAAGACCTGGAAAAGAAGTAAAGGTACGATGTTCTGGACAATTGCCTTCCCAGTCCTCCTTATTTTAATTTTCGGAGCGATTTTCTCAGGTGCAGATGAAGTCACTTATGAATTTCATGTTCAGGATTTAGATGATTCTGACTGGTCTCATACATTCATAAATATTCTAGACAACATTTCAGTAGTGGACATTAAAACCGTCTCATCAGATGAAAATATCACCGCATTTATAGAAAAAGAGACTCTCTCAGTAGCATTGGTAATACCCGGGGGATTTGGCGAAGCTATAGATAAATCGTTTTTTGATGAAGAAATTACTGTTAATGTCTCATTTCATTACGACCCTTCAGAACAGGGTTCTTCTGCTTCAATTTTGAGAAGCATTGTTACAAGCAGTCTTCAGGAGTTCAATATGCAACTCTCAGGTGGCCGACGTATAATTGGCGTAGATCAGATCAGTACGATCACAGAGGATTTCGATTTCATCGATTTTTTCATACCTGGGATGATTGGTTTTACCATAATGACTTCTTGTATCTACGGGAGCATCGAGCGGAATACTAAGTTTAGGAAAGATGGAATCCTTCGTAAACTTTTGACTACACCCATTACACGAGCGGAATGGATTCTCGCGAAAATGTTGTTCATGCTGTTTCTTTCATTTGTATCAACGTTAGTGATCCTAGTAGTTGGCACCTTGGTTTGGGGGGTTTCTTTACATATTAATCTTTTCATGATCGTTTTCATGGTCGTGATAATAATAGCTACAAGTTTTTTATTCTCAGGAATTGGAATGATTATCGGACGGTTTGTTAAGGAGGAAGAAACCGCTGATATGGCAGGCGGTGCAATCACTTTTCCAATGATGTTTCTAGCTGGGACATTTTTCTCGTTAGATATGATGCCTGAGTTTATGCAATCAATAGCACGTATTCTCCCACTCTATTATGTTAACGAAGGGCTGAGAAACGCAATGATTTACACGAACATTGATAAAACCATTTTCAACACTGCAATCGTCCTTATATTTGCAGCTATATTTTTCCTCGTAGGTGTATTTGTTACAAAGTGGAAAGAAGATTAACTTATTTTTCGGGCATCTCTAAATGCGTATTTTTAAAAAATGTAAAATCTAGATTGCCCCAATCATCAAAATCTCCTTTGCCATGAGATCTATCGGAATTTTCATAGAAAAAACTAAATCTAATTTTGTTTGTAAAAATAATTGAATAGAATCGTTTTTTATCCAGATAAACTCTTGGTTCCAATGAGTGTTTTTGTATCCATTACGCCATTTGTTGACCGGATTTTATTAATGACGATACTCCCAATCTCATCGATATCCTTACAATTTATTTTTACGAGAATATCAAATTCTCCGAAGAGTGGATGTACTTCAACTATTTCTGCTATTGTCCCGAGTTTTTCAAATACCTCTTTTTCTTTTAATGGGCTTATACTCACCAATGCGAATCCAATTGCCATGATTCACCTAAATGCTATTTCTATATCATATAGTTTTCTTTGTCTCTTGGACCTGCTATATTGAATAAACCGTAAGAAAAACTTGTCTATTTAAATAATTATAAAGAAGAACAAGAGTTTTCTTATCCGTACATCGAATATGGAATCGGCGGCATTGAGGGAGCCGTTGGCTTTGATTGCTCCAGGAGTTTTCGTATATTTTTCTCTATCTCCTCAGCCTCTTTGTACAAAGGCTTCGGATCAATCTTTATTTCGGGGAGCATTATGTCTAATTTTTTCAATAGATTCCCAGCAGCCCTGGAATCCGGGTATGCTGCATGAGCCTCTGCCAACAGACAGAGAACATCGCGATTCATAAGGACCCCCTCGTACAAGAGGACACCAGTGACGCCAGTAATCATACCTTCTTGGGTTTCCCTGATTTTATACTTTTTAAGAATGCTTCTCATCTCAGGATTGGTACCTACTCCATAGATTTGTAATTTTTGTTTCTTTATATCGCCCACAGCATGTGTTCCTTCTAATGCCACGATAGTTTTGCATCCTTTCTTATCTGACCATTCAAGGATGGTGTCACCCAATAGCTTTATGATGTCCATTGGGGGCATAAACTCGGAGATTATCACGGCTATCTGTTCACAGGAGTCATCTGGCCCACATATCTTATTTCCAGCATATATCCTTACAGGGGGCGAAGGAATGGAGTTATGAATGATTGTAGTTGGCGTAAAATTTTTTGAAACGATTGCTCCTATCTCATCGAGTTTTAACGAATCAATGATAAAACGTCCGGCAATAGAACTAACCAATCCCACAGTTGGAAATGCAACAACAAGCATCGAGTTTGAAAGATCCACTTCTTTATACTCTATTATAGATATATCGTCCATGACTTCAAAATCGGATGTTTTGTATTTAAATATTGTTTAAAATTTGGATATAAATGTTCTAATATAGCCGTTATTTTTCTCTAAAAATAGAAAAATGTTAATGCATTATTCTACAATTTCTGTTAATTCTGATAATTTTCCAATAGTATAATCGGCATCAATATCAATGCCAACAACAGTACAACCAGCGGCGTTTCCTGCCTTTACATCACTCTCTGTATCTCCCACTAATAACACAGTTTTTGGGGAAACATCTAAACGTTCACAGGCTTTGAATATAATTTCTGGATCAGGTTTTGCCTTTCGTACATCATCACTCGTAATTATATGGCTGAAACATGTTTCAATGTCAAACTTCTTTAGTATTTGTCTTGTCCAATTCCTTGGCGTATTAGTAATTATTGCCCTCTTGTACATCTTTAATTTTTGCAATGTATCTTTTGTGTCGGTATAGATATTAACGGCATCAATATGCTCACCATAAATAATGTTACAGAAATTTCCTATCTCGGGGTCAAGTCGCATCTTTTCTATATTATCTCGGAGATCGTGTCCCCAGTATATCTTAATAAATTCATCTTTGCTGATTTCTTTGTGATCAAAGGCTTTGAACGCCTGATTGAGAGACTTCCACCAGGATTCCAGTGAATCAACGAGAACACCGTCCATGTCGAAAAGAATCGCACTTGGTTTTATTTTCATAGATTTGCAGCCGAAATCAGAGTATATTAGAATGACACAAAAATCTTTCCGAAGGAACATAGTTTAAATATCTTGATAATGATGATTTTTTATGAAGGAGTTAAAAATTCGTTCTAATATGAAAAATGAAATGATTGATATCACACACGATATTCAAAGAGAGGTAGACGAGGGAAATTTAGTAGAGGGTTATGTCGTTGCCTATGTCCCCCATACAACAGCAGGAATAACAATTAATGAGGGTGCAGATCCAAGCGTACAAAGAGACATTATTGAAACATTAAAAAGGCTTGTACCAGAAAACGGTGACTACAACCATATGGAGGGAAATAGCGACGCACATATCAAAGCAAGTCTCTTGGGGTCATCTGTTACAGTTATAGTGAGAAATAAAAAACTGGTTTTGGGCACATGGCAGCACATATTTTTTTATGAAGGAGATGGACCGCGAAACAGGAAAATTTATCTAGATATGATATCACATAAACAATCTTAAGAGAGATGCATATTGGATAAAAACTAAAAGGAACTATATAGTATTGTGAAAAAATATGATGTTATTGTGATTAGGTATGACTCTGGAATGGTCATTGTCACATGATCTAAAAGTTGCTTCAGTGGATATTTGAATATAACAAAAAGTGTTATTCCTCACTCGAGCATGAATCACATATGAACGGAAAAACTCCTTTTGATATTAAAATTTTGCAAATTCTGCAAGTTTCTGATACAACAATTACCACTTCACTTTGAATAATTCTTTCAGCAGATTTATTGATTTCTATAAGTATAGATTTATCAACAATTTTGATCTTTCCACGTTTTTTTGATACGTATTGGCATACTGCAGCAGGCGTTACTCCAAGTTTTTTTGCGGCTTCTTTTTGATTCAACCCAAAATTATTGATCATACTCTCTGCAATTTCCTTTCTTATGACGGGTAATCCATTCCACATCATGTATTCACAGGGAGTGGGTTTCATACACTTAAAACAACCTTTTTGTACTTATAATTAACGGTTGTTAATAATATGTAAAAAGATTCATATAATTTTCATTTAGCGATTAAAATACAGGAAAAACAAAAACAAAAACCATAGAAAAGTTTAAATATTCAAGTTGTATTAACGATTGTTAACTGGAGATGTAAAACAGGGGAAGCATCTTTTTTGTATTTCATCCTTTCCTCCTCACCAACTCTTACCCCTGCCAGATTTACGTCTCCATCCATCCTATTTTTAGGGATGTATTGTTGTTATCACAGAAAATCTATTGAACAATCATTCGATAAGTAGGTAAATATGAATTTTAAATTTTGCAATGGCTGAAGTTTATGGAAAAACTTATAGATAAAATCGAATCTTTAAAAAAAGGCGAAATAGGTAAGTTAGTAAACAATAGAATCAAAGAGTTCAAAAGCATAGATAAAAAATCAACCAATGAACTGTTTAATGAGATGTGTTTTTGTATACTAACTGCAAATTTTAACGCTGAAAAGAGCATAAAAATTCAGAATGAAATTGGAGAGTGTTTTTCAAATGATTCTGAAGAGGATTTAGCAAAAAAATTACAGGAATTGGGCCATCGTTTTCCAAACATGAGGGCATCATACATATCTGAATCTCGTAATTGCAAAGATATGCTTAAAAGAGTTGTCGAATCACATAAAAATGACGAATTAAGAGAGTGGTTGGTTAAAAATGTTAAAGGAATCGGATATAAAGAAACTAGTCACTTCTTAAGAAACATTGGTTTTGATGATTTTGCAATTATTGATTTTCATATAATAGATATCCTAGCAAAATATGATTTGATTGAAAAACCTAAAGCTCTCACTAGAAAAAAATACTTAGAAATTGAAAAAATATTAAAAAAAATCGCTGAAAAATCAGGTCTTAATTTGGCTGAACTTGATCTTTATCTCTGGTATATGGAAACAGGCAAAATATTGAAATAACAAACTACAATAGGCTTGGTAAATGAACAAAATTGATCCAATTTGTGGGATGAAAGGAACCATATCTGCTCATGGTCACTATTTTTGTTCAAAAGGATGCATCGAAAAATATGAGAAAAAACACAATATTAAACATGAAGAATGTTTTTCATGTGCTGTAAAACCTAAGAAATGGTATAAAGAACGATTATTTATGGTAGGAATTGTAGTAATTGTTCTACTAATAATTGGCTATTTTATACCATATTTAAATGATTTTTTCGATGCTTTTATTGATTACCTGAAACTAATATGGTGGGCTGTACTACTAGGATTTCTTGTAGGTGGTATTATTGATTATTTTATACCAAGGGAATACATTGAGAAGTATTTATCAAGACATAGAAAAAGAACCATAATTTACGCCGTCATATTTGGCTTTCTGATGACCGCGTGTTCTCATGGAATCTTAGCAATAGCGATGGAGTTATATAAAAAGGGAGCGAATACCGCTTCTGTTGTAGCCTTCTTATTGGCATCACCATGGGCAAATCTTCCAATCACAGTTCTCCTCTTTGGTTTTTTTGGCTTGAAGGCTGCATTTATTATTATATCTGCATTGATAATTGCAATGATAACTGGTTTAATCTATCAAAGTTTGGAGCGAAAGGGAATGGTCGAGTGCAGTCATTGTGCAATGGGGGAAGACAGACCAGTATTAACAGATTTTTCTATAATAAAAGATGTGAAACGAAGATGGAAAGAATATGATTTTACCGCAAAAAACAATATAGACGCGATAAAAGGAACGATTAAAGGTTCATGGTCACTTACTAAAATGGTTATGTGGTGGCTTTTAATTGGTATGCTCATGGCATCTTTTGCTAGAGCGTATGTTCCCCAGCATCTTTTTATGGAATATATGGGACCAACATTTTTAGGGTTATTAGTAACCCTTCTTTTTGCTACAATTATTGAGGTATGTTCTGAGGGCAGTTCTCCACTTGCATTTGAGATATTTAACCAAACGGGAGCATTTGGGAATAGCTTTACGTTTCTTATGGCAGGAGTAGCTACAGATTACACAGAAATAGGTCTTATATGGCACAATATCGGGAAAAAAGCTGCACTATGGCTTCCAATTATTACAGTTCCTCAAATTCTAATTTTAGGATATTTGTTTAATACGCTTCTATGATTACTGAGTTGGAAAAATTAAATGCACTATGAAGAAATTATTAGTAAGTTAAAATCTTTATCCAATTCAGAAGCAGTCAAGGGTATGGCACGATATGGAATCAATCCTAAGAACAATCTTGGCATTTCAATTTATAAGTTGAGGCCCATTGCTAAAGAGATCGGCAAAGACCACGAGCTTGCTTTAAAACTATGGGATTCGGGTATTCATGATGCAAGATTACTAGCTTGCTTTATTGAGGATCCTGCAAAGGTTACTGGGGAGCAAATGGATTCCTGGGCAAAAGATTTTGATTCATGGGATGTTTGTGATCAAGCGTGTACTAGTCTTTTTGACTTAACCCATCTTGCATGGATAAAGGTTGTTGAGTGGGCAGAACGTGACGAGGAGTTTGTTAAGCGGGGTGCTTTCTCATTAATTGCTGGTTTAGCAGTTCATGATAAAAAAGCTAGTGACAAAAAGTTTGAACGATTTTTCCCTTTAATTAAAAAACACTCAATTGATGATCGCAATTACGTTAAGAAAGCTGTCAACTGGGCTTTAAGAAACATTGGTAAGCGTAATCTAGACCTTAATAACCAGATGATAAAACTATCTGAGGAGATTTTAAAGATCGATTCAAAATCTGCAAAGTGGATTGCTAGGGATGCATTGAGAGAACTAACTAGTGAAAAAATACAGATAAGACTTCGTAATAAGAAAGTTTAAAGAATAAAACTTTAGGGTATCCAATTATAGGTAGAGATTATAGGCTTATTGCCTCAACCGGACATTCATCGACGCACGTGCCACAGTCAATACAGTTTTCTTCATCAACTTCTGCCGTTTCATCGACTTTTATTGCATCAACTAGACAAGCTTCTTCGCATGCCCCACACGCTGTACATTTTTCTTTATCTATATTTACTGCCATGTCTATCAACCTCTTTGGCACCGGATTATAGTTTTCATATTTATCTTTTACCCTTAAAAAACTAAATATTATTTTGGCTTGTATCTTTCCATATTTTTGTTGGCCATCTTATTGCTTATTGTAAAATATAAATAAACTATTAACAGCTCAATTCCAAATATAAGTAAGAAATATCCAAATGTTGAACCTATCTTTATTAAATCACTCATATTTGTTAAATCTAAACTATAAGTAATTGTGATTGAAATAAGAAATGGTATAAACATTCCAATCAACACAAGCGTTAGTATTTGTATTAAATCTCTGTTTTTTCCCATAACAAACCACCGATACATGATTCACTATTAAAAAGTTGTTTCTGTCAATAAAATTATAGAATCCTAAGACGATAACTTATGACTAGCTATAACATTTTGACCTATTGCTATACCGCCGTCTCCATTAGGAACACGGTTATGTACAACCAGTCTTAATCCTGCCTTATTAACTCTTTTTTCAGCCATCTCTGTAACTGGAATGTTGTATGAAACGCCACCTGTCATACCTATATCTTTAATACTATTTCTTTCGGCATGTTCAATTGCAATATCGGTTAGTTTGTCAACAATTGTTTTCACAAGAGAATAAGAAAGATCTGCCTTCTGTGTTTCTGTAACATCACTCTTTATTTTTTCTTCAAGCTGTCTAAAAAGATCAGTTGTACCAACAGTACCATTATTTACTTCAATATCAAAAGGGTACTTATCTTCTCCATTGGCCAGATATTTTTCCAGCTTCATAGCAGGTTCGCCATCATATGTTCTTTTTGTACAAATATCAAAATAACAAGATAGAGCATCTAGCACCCTTCCCATGCTACTTGACAAAGGTGCCTTATCCATCATCTTACTCAAAATAACGGCTTCGTCGCCTACGAAATACTTCTCATTACCAAATTTTTTGAATATCGCAAAGACCAATCTGCGTGGATCCTTTGTCGCCTGATCACCACCCAATAATGGTATATTCTCCAAATGTCCAACACGTTTAAAACCTTCAAAATCAGCAACAAGGACTTCTCCGCCCCAAAATGTACCATCACTGCCATACCCCAATCCATCAAGTGTTAACACAACACCCTCGCTTATATTATTGTCAACCAACAACGAAGTAGCATGCGCCCAATGATGTTGCACCTCAAAACAGGGCACTGAAAACTCTTTAGAAAACTGTTTAGCTACTTTCCTCGTGTTATAACCAGGATGTATATCCATAGAAACAGCATCAATTCTCTCTTCCTTCATGGTAAGTTTCATCAAATGTCGTAGACTCTGCTCTAAAAACTCTAAATTGGGATAATATTTTGAATTGCCTATGTACTGGGTAGCATACACTTTTTTATCACACGAGATAGCCCCGCAGATATTCTCTCCAGCGCCAACACTCAGAACTTGCTTATCATAGGATACATCAAGTGGTTCTGGTACAAAACCCCGTGATTTCCTCAAGAAGAAGGTGTTACCTTTCCAAATTCTCACTACTGAGTCATCGACCCTGTTTGGTATATCGCGATTATGTAGTAGATATACGTCTGCATTAAGTGAAAACGCCTCCTCGTTATGGGTCATCATTGGCTCGCCAGGGATATTTGCAGAGGTCATAATCATCGCATCAATCTCTAGAAATGAAAAAAGAAGATGATGAAGACCAGTATAAGGGAGATACAAACCTATTGTATTCAAACCTGGAGATATCTGTTCTGCTTTTTTCTTCTCTACAAGAACAATAGGTTTGCTCTTAGAAAGCAGCAGTTTCCGTTCGTTCTCTGTTATATCACCATATCTCTTTGCAGTTTCAATATCTTTTACCATTACAGCAAATGATTTCTGAGGGCGACCGTACCATTCTCTAAAACGTTTTATTTCATCAAGTCTACAACAGATATGCATACCGCCCCAAGATTTTATCACGCCAATTTTACCATCTTCGATATGCTCTGCAAAGCGTTTTATAGAATCTTTTTCACCTAAATCACGTAGGTTTTTATCGTACAATTTATACTTTGGACCACAACTTGGGCAAGATATTGTCTGCGCATGGTACCGGCGATTCAATGGGTCCTTGTACTCTTTTTTGCATGTTTCACATAAATGAAATTCATCCATAGCTGTACGCTCTCTATCATAGGGAACATCTTTGATGAGACTGAAACGAGCACCACACACCGTACAATTCGTAAAGGGAAATAGATGTCTTCTATTCTTTTTATCAAATATCTCCTTAAGACAACCATCACAAATATCAATATCAATAGGGATAAGTGAATGCCTCTCACCCCTCCTGCTATGAAGAATTTGAAAATCATCAAAGGCTCTATCATCAGGTTCCACAATAATGTCAGTAACATTAGCTATAGATGGCAGTTGTTTTTTAACCAGTTCAATAAAGCGATCGACATCTTTATCGATAACTACCTCTACTTCGGAACCCTTATTCAAAACGTAGCCTTTGAGGCCTAGCTTTTTAGCTACCCGATAAATTGTTGGTCTAAAACCAACTCCCTGGACAATACCCTTAAAAATAAGTTTCATCAAATCTTACCATTATTCAACAATCAAATCCTTCGAATATTTGTCAGCATCAGCAAGTAAAAACTCATTGCTCATGCTTAGACATTTAACAGGACATACATCGTTGCATTGGGCACAAAAGCAACATCGCGCAAGATAGATCTTTATCTTCTTTTCTTTTTCTTTGTATTCTATGGCTTCAGTAGGACAAACCCTAATACATAGTTTACATCCTGTACATTTTTCTGTGTCATATTGGATTTTCCCACGAAACCCTTCAGGCGTTTCTATAGGGGGAATAATCTCTGCTTTACCACTTCCTACATCATCTAAAAACTTGGTTGTAGAATGGGGGATATATTTCGCTGGAAACTTGTTTGTCCAAGGTTTTTTAAACATCTGTGCAAACACTTGGGGCAACATTGAGAATCTCATGCCATAAGCCTCCTTGTTTTTTCAACACTCATCCGATGAAGCTCTTCTTTATTCAAAGCATATTTTTTACCATTATCAACAACTGCAACCCTGTTGGTACAAGACATACAAGGATCTGTTGAAGCAGCAACAATTGGAATATCAGCTATCTGCTCTCCTCTTAGCATGGGTATCCACGGAAGAATATTGTTATAAGTTGGAGCGCGAACCTTCCAGGAGTAAGGAGCCTCTTGTTCAGTTAGTTTCACATAATGAAATACTTCACCTCGGGGTGCTTCCATTCTTCCAATGCCTTCTCCTTTTGCTTTCTTAAGTGTTGCAAGCAGCTTTGGAATCTTGGGTTCAGATACTATATCACCAGCAGGTATTTTATCAAGACATTGTTCAATTAAATCAATGGATTGTTTCACTTCTAACAAACGAACGATAATTCTATCATAGACATCACCATTGACTTCACCAGTGAGAACATCAGGTGTTACATAATCAAAGTCAAGGTCACCAAATGCAAAATATGGCTGATCGAGACGCACATCTTTTTTAACACCAGAGGCACGAGTAGTTGGTCCACATGCACATAGCTTTAATGCATCTTCCTTTGTTAAAATACCACAACCCTGACTGCGCATTTTAAACGTCTTATCATCTAAATAGATGTGGCGAAGTTTCTCAAAATTATCCTTGAAATAGTTCATTGTCTCATGGATCATTGGATACATGTCTTTTGTGATATCCCGGCGGACTCCACCGATCATTGTTATCGCTTTCGTGACACGATTACCTGTTAAATATTCAGTGAGATCCAATGCCTTTTCTCTTATTTGCCATGTAAAGAATAGTACTGAATCGAATCCAATCTCATGTGCCGCAACACCAGCCCATAAAATATGCGAACAGATCCTCTCAAGTTCTGCATGTATAACACGTAAATAATCAGCTCGTTCGGGAACCTCAATACCTGCTACACGTTCAACAGCAAGAGCAAACGCCATAGGATGACAATAGGAGCAAATCCCACAAATCCGCTCAGCTAAATACAGAATCTGAATAGGATTTCTTCGCATTCCTGTCCATTCAATGGTCCTATGCACTTGTCCAAGCGTAACATCGACATCTACGATTTTTTCACCATCGATTTCAAACTCAAACATTACTGGTTCTTTCAGTGCAGGATGAATAGGACCGATCGGAATCTGATACGTTGTTTTGGAAGTCGTTTTTGCTTTCATTTTTTCACCTCATGTAAATTTCTTACCATTTTTTCGGGTCCTGTTTCGTCCTTTCGCCACGGATAAACACCTTTTGGAAAATCATCTGACAAAAAAACTCTCTCATCTTTTGGAATACCTTTGACTTTTATCCCAAGCATCTCTTGTTTTTCCTGCTCAGTAATAAGTGCGCCAGGAATAAGATCAGTGATTGTTTCAATTGTTGGATTGGATTTTGGAAGTTCAACAGTTATGTTTAGTGAAATCTCCCTATATCGCACTCCAAAATATATAGAAAAATGATAAACGAGCTCGATGGTTTTTCCCATGTCATAACCTGATGTAACAGCCAAATGAGGGTATTTTTCAAGGGTCATGAGATGCTTTACAACGTTTTTAAAAACACTTCTATCTACGCTCATCCAAATATGAATAAGTTCATTCTTTTTAGTTCCTGCAATATGCTTTTCAATACGAGTATCTTTAATTTTTATTTTAAATTCGTCTTTAAAAGATTTAACTATTTCTTCAGGAGTTAACTGCTTGGTCATTATTTCGCCTCCAACGTTTCAAGTTTAACCCATGCTTTAGCAACTGCATTAATAATGGCCTCAGGTCGTGGTGGGCAGCCAATCACATGAACATCTACAGGAATGATATTATCAATTGGACCTACAAGATTATATGACTCATAGAAAACATCACCTGTATTGCCGCAATTACCAACGCATATAACAGCCTTGGGATCGGGCATCTGTTCATATATGCGCTTTACCTTATCGACCATCTGCCTAGTCACGGGACCGGTAACCAATAATGCATCAGCGTGACGCGGTGATCCAACAAGCTTAATACCAAAACGTTCCACATCATATCGAGGACAAAGTGCAGCAATAATTTCAATATCACACCCGTTACATGAACCAGAATTGCAATGATAAACCCATAACGCTTTTTTAAATGCTTTTGTGAGTCCTTTTGCCATAAAAACACTACTCCTTGAAATTATCTGTTAGGGAGGTAATCTAACAAAGTATTAAAAATTTTCCGGATTATGTGTTCTAACAAATCCTTGGAACAGGATCTCCAAGTGGCTTATGTAAAATCCGTCTCCCGCCGACAGTTGTCTGCAAAACTACACCTCTTACTTTATCTGTACCTTCACCAATAATCGCTGCATTTTTACCAAGCGGATGTTTTTTAAGAATAGAAAGAACACCTTCTGCTTTCTCTTTGACAACTCCAAAAACAACCTTTCCTTCATTTCCAATCTCTAAAGGATCAATCCCGAGCATATCACATGCAGATCGTACACCATTTGGTATAGGAATGCGTTCTTCATCAAGCATAATTCCAATATGTGATTTTTCACTGAATTCATTTACCGTATTTGCAAGCCCTCCTCTCGTAGGGTCTTTTGCAGATACAATACCTCCCAGGAGTAGCGCTTTTTCCATGAGCGCATTTATCGGTGCAACATCTGATTTTACCTTGGTTTCAAATCCATAACCTTCACGAAAAGAAATCAATGCTATACCATGCTCACCGATATTACCAGAGAGAATAATCTTATCTCCTTTCTCCAAATTTGAATCAAGAAGCCACCTCTGATTGAATGGTCTATGTCGTTTCACTTCCTTAATATTGCTATCAAGAGATTTACTTCTTTTTCCTATACCACTTGTATTAATCATAAATTCTTGTATTGCTCCCTTTTCAACCACCTTTGTATCACCTGTAATAATAGGAACGCCTGCATCTTCTGAACATTGGCCCATGCTCATTACAATTTTTTCAAATGTTTCGATGGAGAAGCCTTCTTCAATAATAAAGCCTGTTGAAAGAGCAAGAGGTTTTGCCCCCATAACAGCTATATCATTTATTGTTCCAGAAACTGCAAGGGAACCTATATCTCCACCTGGAAAAATAATGGGTTGGATAGTATGAGAGTCGGTAGAAAAAACAATATCGTCAATTACTGCAGCATCATCTAACATGGAAAGAGATACTTCTGAAGCATCTTGTTTTACAAAATATTTCAAAATTTTATCCTTGATTAGATTGTCCATTAACTCTCCGCCTGCTCCCTGGGCAAGTTTTATTTTTTCTGTCATACTTATCTCCCAAATGTTGTTTTTTATTTTATGCGATGTATAAGTTTTACTTATGTTATTTGTTCATTTATGCATTGCCCTTTCATTAAGCTACCTCCCCTAGTTCAATGGAGCCGCAGTGTGGACATATTAAGTGACTCACCTTCTCAATAAATACAACAAAAACTATATTCTTATCAGATGAGCAACAACTGTATTTGTGCTTTTTAGTTGTTTAATCTCTCTCTCTTTGTAGGGTTGCCATTATTTAGATGTTTTTTTGCTCTTTGTTTTTCTTAGTTATTGGTATCTCTTCTGCAGGATTTCCGCCATATACTTTATTTTTCTTTAATACACGGTTTTTTGTGACTAGTCCCCCAGCAGCAAGAATTGCATTATCTTCCATCACGACACCAGGCATAATAATGGCCCCCGCTCCTATAATGCAGTTATTTCCTATCTTTATTTTTTTAATTGTTATCGTTCCTTTTGCATAGTTTTGAATATGAGCATACAATACTGCATATTCACCTATCGTTACATTGTCACCAATTTCTGTTACACACGGGTCTTTAATTACCCCACCTACAAGGGTATTTTTCCCAATTTTCATCCCCAATAATCTCAAATAAACTATTTTTATGTATCCCATGGGAACGATTTCTAAGATTTTTCTAATTGGAGTATAAAGCTGACAAAGAAGCATCCATTTAAAAGCCATGTTGTTCTTTACTGAATATTCATACATCCCCTCCACATACTTTATGTTGAACAATCTGACTATAACACCCGATATAAGGATTTCTGAAACAAGTAAAATCCATAATGATAAGATGAGTATGAACGGCAGCACGATAAAATGAACTATTGTACTAAATGGCATCATCAAATAGAAAACGAATGTTATCCATACAATAAGCGGTACTAAACCGATTGAAAAAACAACCAAAGAAACAAATGTGAAAAGAAACGATCGAATATTTGATTTTGAAGTTTTTTTGGTGGATTTATTAATTGTCTTATTTTTCGTAGTTGCCATTATTGATGGGTAGTAACTTAAAACAATAATAATGTTATGTTAAAAACAAACTAAAATGCCTTGCTACCTCATGGGATAATGTTAAGATATTCATCATATGCCAGATTCATATTATCTATATATACCTGAATGTTTGAATGTTGAAATGCAGATATCGCATTGTTATGAAATATTGTAGCATTTTGAAAATGTCCAAGGTTTTCACCAGTTAGATTAGCCCCCAGATATTGTTCATATTGGTGAAATACCAGCTGTGTCAGTAGAAAGGCATAGTCTGCAGTAAATGAGTCGGTTTCGATATCACCTTCATAAAACATTTGGGATTTACTTCCTGTTTTACAATCTACATAATATGGGTAGATGTTTTCATTTTCTATCCACAGCCATCGTTCTTCTCCTTTCATAAATGGTATGATGTAATCAGCTTTGGTATTTTCTTCATCTTCAGGGAAGCAGATTCTGTTTATGATTTGTCTTTTTGTTGCATATGGTGTTTCTCCTCTTGTTGAATCGATCAATACCCATCCGTATCCCGGGCAGTAATATTCAACCATATAGTGCATTTGAGTCCAAAAACCTTGATCGTTATGAGCGAGTAGCACTCGTGCTGGGACGTTGTATCCTCTGAAAAATGCACAGGCCAAATGTGATCGTCCAACATTCTCGCCATTTATAAGAAGGGTTGTAAGGGCATCTTGAGAGAAGAAAATGCCTAGTGTTAGTTGTATAAGAAACAAGGGATATCTATGTTTTTTGATAAATGGTGCAACTCTTTCTGCAAATCGTATGAGATTATTGTTAAGCCCGTGTAATTGTCGTGCTTTGTGTTTGATGAGGATGCTGTGTACTTGTACGACCTTGGTGGAGGTGAGCCATATTTTTGTCTCTTCAGGGAGGTCCCGTTTCTTTGGAAATTTAACGTAGTTTGGTAAATCCTCAAACTCATGATTTTTAACGAGGACCCAACATGAGAAATGAAGTAAAACGCTTTCATCTTTGTGCATCGGTCCGATGATGAAATTGATGACTTTGTTTGGTTCGTTTGTATCATCTTCTATTTGATAATGACGGATATCTGCTGTGGTGTCGTTGTAAATTTCTAGGAGAGTTGGGACTTGATATAGATAATCTGGTGGAAAAGCGAATCGGAGGTGAAATTCGTTGACACTATCTGATGCGTTAAGGTAGAGATAGTGTTCTCCTCGCAGTAGATAAAGTTCTTTATCTGTGTCAATTTTTGTTTCTTGCGTGTTAATATCAATGGAAGCCAATACAGGTATCACACCTGACGTGAGTAATAGAAGAATTGTTGTGATTACTAGAGTACTTTTTACAATGTCCTTCATAATATATTCCTTTTTAATTTATAATATTAAATTAATTTTTATAACTATTTATATTTTTTGTTGATATAACGTTTTAAGTTCTTGCTGCGACTATTAAAAATTTCCATTCCGTTCTCTCCCCTTCTTTTTTAATTATGGTGAAACCAGTTTCAATTAAAATTTGTTCAAGTTGTTTGATAGAAAAAGCGTTTTTATAGTAGTCAATATGATATTTGATAACGTTTTTCTCTGCTCCATTAACTATCATATGGAGTTTTGTTAGCAGGAGTTTCCATTTTGGGAAGTCCTTGTTGAGAGCTTCTAAGACTAGTCTACCTCCCGGTTTTAAAACTCGAAAAATTTCCGAAAAACCTTGTTTTGGTTTTTTCCAGGATGAGAGACTGAATCGACTTACTATGATATCTGCATAGTGGCTCTTTAGGGGAATATTTTCGGCATTTGCCATCACAAAGTTACTATGTTTGCAACCGATATCGAGTAATTTGTTTTTAGCTATTGAAAGCATGTAAATAGATGGATCTGCACCTAATATATGTGCATCAGGTAGTAATTTATTTAGTTCTATAGATAGCAGACCAGGTCCTGTGCCGAGATCAACAATAACTGGTTTTTTTACTGATCTTGGGATATGTTCTCTTGCCTTCTTTGCAAGAGAGCGATATAATTCTGAATATTTTTCCATATATCTTGTAAATTGCTCTGCTGATGTCTTATCAATGACGAAATCTTGTTTTTTGTCGTACACGCTTTTTCTCCTGTTTGTATTTGTCCTAAAAAGTATTAGTTAGATAAATGTTCTGCTTGTATATTTAATAGAAGTTTAAAATTTAAGTAAAAATGGAAAAAATCAGTTGTTCTTGGCCTAAGATAGGTTTTTTGAATCATATTTTCAATAACACGAAGCTAGATAGCATTATAACCGTTTGATTGGCAAACATTTTATTTATAAAAATACTTTCTGCTCACGAGTTAAGTTTTTTTGTTGAAAAGTGTAGGATTTTTTCTTGTTTCATGAACAGTAACACCTGCACCAATGAGACTTGGAATTAGCCAAGAAATGGAAAACCAAAAAAGTGAAAAACCTAAGACGTTTTCTTGCCCGATGTTGAATATTGAAAACAACCCTATCATGGCTATCTCTCGTGTGCCTAAACCGCAGATGGTTATCGGTAATG
Organism: Thermoplasmatota archaeon; assembly: GCA_030601705.1. Taxonomy (GTDB): domain Archaea; phylum Thermoplasmatota; class E2; order DHVEG-1; family DHVEG-1; genus JAGLML01. Next base: position 28,948 of record JAUWBM010000004.1, on the reverse strand, counting down.
AAGCAATGATATTGGCAACAGCGATGATTAAAATAAAGTAATGATATGGTACGTCTATCGAGAACAAGGTTGAGATGAGATAGAGTTCTGACAGCCAGAGGATCCATCCAAAGAACGAGACAAAAAATGGAGGAATAAGATCTTTAACTGTTGGAAGGTCTTCATATAAGTTGTTAATATGCCCGTGCCATTTATCTTTGTACGAGATTAACAATTTTGATTTTAACAGTTTCGTGAAAAACAATTTTCCCGTGTTCTTTCGAATAAAGAGTACTAGTAAACTAATTATGAAAATAAAGAGGGCGAGGAAGATCGGAAATATGTTGGGAAATCTACTGCTGAGTAGAAATCCGCCAAGGACACCGAGGGAAAGTAAGGGGAGGTAGTCGATAGTGGTAAATATGAGAAGATTGACGAAACATTTTTGGATGGTCTCTCCGCTTTCATCCTTGAGATAGAGAGCGCGGGTGTAACCACCCAGACCGCCTGGTGTCACAAATCCATAAAAATATCCGATGAAGATATTTTTTAACGAATACGTATAGCTGACTCGGATGTTGTGTTTTTTTAGGATCAATTGCCATTCATAGTTAGCAAGTAAAAGAACAGGGACGATGGCAAAGAGGGATAAAAGAGCATACCATATGTTGATGCGTGAGAATACATCGATAATTTTTCCGACATCCATGGTTAATAAAATATAGAGCAAGAGAGCAATGCCGATTATCGGTAGGAGTTTTTTTACATTCATATCTAAGAGGTAGGTAATGCAACTGTCCTTTTATTTTTTTTATGCGTTTATATTATAAGTGGTTAATGTAGAAAGGGTATGTTTTTGGTCATGTGAAATGACTGTTTTTGAAAAAACTGAAATTGAGGTGCTCCCAGTCATTGAAATCGCCCCAACCGTGCGTTCCATCTGAGTAATCAAATATTTTGTATTTATAGTAGTAGTTCAAGCAACTTTTGTAGTTTCGATATTTCCACCATTGTAGAGTGAACGGAATTTGAGTGCCTGTGTTATCAATGCCCCCATAAGTATCTGCTAGGAGTCCTAAAGAATGTCCAAGATGATGAACAATTGCTCCGACTATAAGACGACCTACATCAAATAGAGGATTTTCTTCTTTCAACCATTTCGCAGATATTGCAAATGAGTCAAGTTGATCCCATCCGAAAAATGGAAAATTAAGATCAGGACAATAGTTACAAATAATTCCATAATGAAATATACCTTTTCGAGGATTGTTAATATCATTATAAAGGAAATATTCCCAGTAAATATCTCTTAATTTGGCAAATGAAAAAGTAGGTGTGCAATATGGTATCTCTTCGCCGCCATCAAGATTGCCAAGATCAATATGCAAGTTTATATTTTGTTTATTAAAAATAGAAATCGCTTTTTCTATTAGATTTTTTGGCGGTTTATTTGAGTGAGATGGATTAAATGATTCCATCCAGTCAATTTCAAGGAATATGTCTCTATGGAATGGGCTTGAATTCCATTTATCAGTAAAACATTCCTCAATGTTGTTCAATCCGTCGTTATCTGGATCAAGAGTTTTATGATCATCCCAAGAGAATGGATCATACCCCCATTTTTCCTCCCACCAGTTGGGAACACTATCTCCATCGGTATCATTTCCTGGTAAATTGATTTGTTTTTCTGTTGAATCATTTGTTTCATCTATCATATAAGGTTCGTTTTCTTTCCAGTCTGATCCTGTGTTTTCTAGGGGCTTTAACAGCCATGGAAAGCATCTTAATTTGCCTAGTAATAATGTAATTCTATCCTTTGATTTCCTCTCGAAGTATGAAGGTCCAAAAGAGGATCCCCACCAGTTATAACGAGCTTTACAACCAGAAAGGATGGAATATATGCCATATAAAGTATTTTTCTCGATGTTGTTTTTCGTTATTTTACAATCATTACCTTTTTCGATATAAACTCCATATCTTAGATTGTTTTTTATTTCACATTGAGTAATTTCTACTTTATCAGAAGCCGTTCGCATTACTACTGCAAAATGTGTATTGAAAATAAACTCACAAGTGGTGATTTGTATTTTTTCAGAAGAAAATATGTGGACTCCTGCACCGTTATGACGAATGATGCTATTGGTAAGATTTAGTTCTGAACATCCAACAATGAAAATTCCACCTAGATTAGCACTGTTATCACTGATATTGCAATGAAATATGTTAGTTTTTGAGGAACCGTTCAATAAAAACGCAATGCCATTTGTATGTGCATAGCAATAACTTATAGAATTTTCTTCGGATCTTTCAAAATGTAAACCAATTGCGTTATGTCCAAAACAACATGAAATAACTGAATTATAGTTTGATGATTCAAAAAGTATTCCTTCGCCATTTGTATGAAATGTACAATTATCTATCCTATTGTTTTTTGTATTATTCAACATTAGCCCTGTCTTCGTTCTATAGAAAATACAGTTTTTTATCGTATTATTTTCAGATTCTATGATAATTCCTGCATTTTTTGTAAAACCGCCTGAATTTCTGATAGTAAAATTCTGTAAAGAAACTTTTTCAGATGATATGTGAACTATATTGTCATTGTACAGCCCATCTATGACGGTTTCTTCCCTGATTTCTCCCGTCAGATTGATAGTTTTATCTATGATGATATTCTCATAATAGGTGCCGTTATAAACAAAAATCGTATCCCCATCACTCGCATTATCAATAGCATCCTGAATACTGCTATAATTACCTAGGCCACTGCCTCCAACATACCAGATATTGCCATCGAAGAATACGATAGATGATTTTTCTACTACTATACTTCCAATTGATGGAATAACGCTCATTCCAATGAACAATGCTATAATTCCGATTGCTAAGCTCTTTTTCATCGGGGTAATTTCTCCCAATTTTATTATTATTACTATAATGTGTATAATATATAAATGTTCACCGCCATATGATTTTGGCTAATTAGACTGACCCGATAAATACTCGTTTTACACAATAATTATTGCTACAAAATCACAAAGAACATAATTTTACAAATTCCTCATGATCACCACTATATTTCATTTTAATATTCGCTTCTTCATCTTTGTCTGCATCACTATAACGGACACAAAGAGCTGCAGCTTTTTTAATGTCGCTCTTTCCTCTGGTTTTCTTTAGCAAAACAATTGGACTACCCACGCCCATTACTTCCATTAAAACATCATTTTCATCAAAAAATCCGTTTAGAATCTTGTTTTCTTCTTCATTTCTTCCAACAATAACCTTAGCACCGCTCTCCAATCTAAAATGTCTTCCGTATCTTAAAAGACGGATGTCTTTGATGGTATCCTCGTCGTGTTCAAATGCTTCTCGTAGTCTTTTAGCAAATCCAGGATCTGTCAGTCTGCATCCACCAGCAGGACAGGGATAGTCATTAATTCCAAATTCCTTTGCAAGTTCCATCTGAGGAATGCGTCGTCTCCCCTGAATAGATAGTAGTTTTTTTCTATCAATCCATTTCTTTTCTTCAGGTATTGTCGGGGGTAAAAGTCTGGCTGATAATGGTCTTACAACAAGTCCTTCTGTTTCAGATTCTTTTTCAATTATATTGAGCGCTTTTTTATGTTGAGACATCGGTCGTTGACCAAGCACTTCGCCTGTAACAATAAAACGAGCACCGATCTCCTCCATATATTTTTTTGCTTTTTGAAACAAAAATATTCGACAATCAATACAGGGATTCATATTGCTACCATACCCATGTTTCGGATTTTTTATCATCTCAATATACGCTTTTCCTGCTGAAATTATTTTTACAGGAACATTGAAAAGCTCTGCAACCCGACTCGCCTCATGTTTACATCCTTTACGAGTACACGTACAAAAAGGAGTAACAAAATTAAGAACATGAACCTCTACACCTTGATCAATCATTAGTTTAACAGCAAGAGTACTATCCAGACCACCAGAAAGTAAGCCTACAGTTTTGATGCCCGAATTCTTTTTCATAAGCCAATATATTTTGCATAAAGCGATTTTGCAATCTTCTTGTCATTTGTACCAATAATAATTGTTCTACCATTCCTAAATACATTGAGTTCATACTTAGGAATCTTGAATCGAAGAATAGCCTTACGATTTTCCACCTCACCTACTTTCTGTAGCTTGTTTGCTAACTCATCAAACGAGATGTTCATGCTTTTAGCTGGAGTAATCTGGATTGCCCCTCGTCCACATAACGAAATCATCGTCTCTTTCTTTTTAGCATGTAAAAACTCATACGTATGGTTACCACAGCATTCGCAATGTTTCTTCTTTTTAATCTTTATTTTTTGAAAATCATGGCTCCAAACATCATATATTAATAAATCTTTATTGATCTCTTTTTTTAGGAGAATCTTTATCGCTTCAGTACTTTGTATAGATGCAATAATAGTTGGTATCGAGTTCAACACACCAACCGTATCACACGTTGGTAAAAATCCTGCAGCGGGAAGATCCTGGATTATGCATCTAAAACATGGTGTTTTATTTGGGATGATATTCATAGTCATTCCATAGGTTTCTATCGCTCCACCATACACCCAAGAAATATTATGTTTTACACAGGCATCGTTTATCAAAAAACGAACAAGCATATTATCTGTTCCATCAAGAACCACATCAACGTCTTTGATCAGACTCTCAATGTTCTTATGAGTCACATCATCGATAACAGAATCAATTTTTATTCCTGAATTAACTTCCTTTAACTTCTCTGCTGCAATGGAGGCTTTTGGCAACCCTACATCATGTTCATTGAAAAGATTCTGTCGCTGGAGATTATTTAATTCGATAACGTCTCTATCAACGAGTTTAACGTGTCCAATACCACTTCTCACCAGATTATTAGCAATTGTGGTGCCGAGTGCTCCGCAACCAATGACAACTACACGACTCTTTGCAAGCTTTTTTTGACCATCTTTTTGAATGTTTTTCAACAATGTCTGTCTACTGTATCTCTCATTCACAGGCATAATTGATACCATCGATAAATTCACGAGATTTTAAAATTCTACAAATTCTACAGGTTTCTTCTATAACAGTAGTGCCATTTTCTTTTACAATTCGTTTTGCAGATTCTTTAATCTCTTCTAAGATCCCGTCGTCGGTAATCTCTAATGCCCCTCTTTTTCCCGATATATATCGTGAAACTGCAGCTTCTGTTATCCCTAACTTATCAGCAACTGCCCTTTGTGTAAGATCATGGTTTTCGATTAGACTTTTAGCAAACTCCTTTCGGATAATCGGTACTACGTTCCATACGATAATTTCACATGGAGTTTTCATAAACTTTCACCGTAAGCTATATATAACAACCATCCTATATATAAATACTTACCAATTGGTAAGATTAAATTGGAGGGAAAAAAGTATGTTTAAAACTACATCAGAGAGTGAAATAACTAATGCTATAGTGAGTAATTTTGCTGAAGATATGAAACAGTTTGCAAATACCGATATAATCATCATTGGTGGTGGACCCAGTGGGCTTATGGCGGCACGAGAACTTGCAAATAATGGGATCAAGGTGCTTATAGTTGAAAGGAATAATTATCTCGGTGGTGGTTTTTGGATTGGCGGCTATTTGATGAATACGGTTACAGTTCGATCTCCTGGACAAGAGATCCTTGAAGAATTACATATACCCTATAACCACTTTAATGAAAATCTCTATACAACGAACGGTCCACATGCATGCTCCAAATTGATTGCATCATCTTGTGATGCTGGTGTGAAAATTCTTAATATGACGAGCTTTGATGATGTAATACTCAAAGACAATAAAGTAAAGGGAGTGGTTATTAACTGGACACCTGTTTCCCATCTCCCTAGACAGATAACGTGTGTTGATCCTATAGCATTGGAATCAAAGCTTGTTATTGATGCAACGGGACATGATGCTGTCGTGGTTAAAAAACTTGAAGAGAGAGGTGTGATTAATAAGCTACCAGGACATGGTAGTATGTGGGTTGAGAAATCTGAAGAACTTGTTGTTGAAAAAACAGGTTTGGTTCATCCTGGCCTTATCGCTGTTGGTATGGCTGTTTCAACTACTTATGGCTTACCTAGGATGGGGCCTACATTTGGTGCAATGTTGTTCTCGGGAAAGAAGGGAGGTAACATAGCACTGGAACAACTCAGAGAAACAGAAACAACAATTCATCCATGACTAATTACAATATCGATCGAAAGCAACAGTCGTAGATGCGCCGGTATCTTTTTTCGTAAATTTTATCTAATCTTAGCATGTTAGAGTGAACAATGGATTATCTGATACTGTGCGTTGGTAATAGGAACGGGGGCGACGATGCAATAGGCCCTTATGTTGCTGATAAATTAGAATCTGATGAAAATATTGCTGTCATCGATTGTGGTACTGTCCCTGAGAATTATACATCTATTGTAAAGCGATACAAACCAAAACAACTTGTAATCGTCGATGCAGTAGAGATGAATCTAACTCCTGGTGAAATGCGAATTGTCCCAAAAGAAAAAATTGGAAGGATGCATATTAGCACTCATGGCATTCCCCTATCGGTTTTAATGGATTATCTTGAAAAATACGTAGGAAACATATTTTTTATTGGAATACAGCCAGAGAAAATGTCTGGAGAACTAAGTAAAAATGTTCAGAATAGTGGAGAAAAATTAGTGGAATTTATAAAAAATAATAAAATAGAACAGATTGAGTTGCTTCAATAATACATTGATTTCAATAGGGATATGCCTTGCCTAGCACTTCAGTTGTTGATAACGCAGCAATTGCCCCCTCAGCACAGGCAGTGATAACCTGTCGTAATCCTCCAGTGATATCCCCCGCTGCATACACCCCTCTAACGTTTGTTTTCTGCTGTTTATCGGCAATAATATATCCTCTTTCATCGAGTTTTACCCCTAAATCTTTTGCGAGGGTATTTTGTGGTATTTCACCAATTGAGACAAAAAATCCATCGACAGATAGTTTGGACTTATTACCACTTTTCGTATCATACATTTCAAGGTATTCAACTTTTTGTTCTCCATTTATTTTCTCTACAATTTTGTTAAGCAGAATTTGAACTTTTTTTCCTCGTGCTTCATTTTCATATGCCGTCTCTGCACGCAACTGATCTCTCCTGTGAATAAGGTATACTTCTTCACATCCGATTTGTTTCAAAAAAATGGCTTCTATTAAGGCAGAGTTTCCACCACCTACAACCGCTACTTTTTTCCCTTTGAAAAAGAATCCATCACAGGTTGCACAATAAGAAACTCCTTTACCTTGTAGTTCTTGTTCTCCAGGGATACCGAGTTTTCGATATTCTGTTCCCATACAAAGGATTACAGCCTTAGATGTGTATATTTTATTAGTGGTTTCAATAGTGAACAGATTATCTTTTTTCGTAATGTTTTTGACTTCCTCAATAAAATGAATATCGGCATATTTGCTGGCATGCTTTTGCATTTTATCCATGAGATCAGCGCCAGAGATTGATTCAAAACCAGCATAGTTTTCAATATTCGGGGAGACAAGCGCTAATCCTCCACCGCCGATTTTATCAAATACGACTGTTTTAATACCTGATCTGCCTGCATAAATGCTTGCTGAATAACCAGCTGGTCCAGCTCCAATGATCGCTAACTCATAGTCCATAATTTCCCAAACACCCATATGATATTTAGTCTTTTTATTGTATTTCATTTAAGGTTTTTTTCAAAATTCTATATGCTTCTTCAGGAGAATCCGTATCTGAAAGCATTTTTTCAAAAGGACAAAGACCGTCTCTGCTCTTGTTTTTTATATATGGAATCATCTCATCTGTTTGACCAGGTATTCCAGCTCTTATCAACACTGCAATCGCAGTCTTCGTTGCCTGCCTAGAATAAACGCCACTTACCTTGGAGTAGACACATAGTAAAGCCGATGCTTTTCCAAGAATTCTATCGCCAATTGTGGAACCTTTTGTATCTTGCCCTAACTCTTCAATTGCCTCCAAAATAGGTTTGATCCCATTTCCTTGTTTTTTAGTTAATATAGCACCATTTTTCACAACCACTATGGAACAATCTGTTGTTGACAGTATTTCTCGGGCCCTATCCATATCATCGATAATCTCTTGGCGTACCATAATCAAACTCCCCTCACATCACAGCTTTTGAAAAATGGTTTTATCTCCTCTAATGTTTTAATGATATCTTCCTTAGAATATGGTGCAACATTGTCTAGCTTTGATGAAATTAATGGCGTATCGCTCTTGAACTGCTGAAGGTAAAATCGTTTAGATCCTTCCAACCATTTTGCTATTTCAATTATATCTTCCTTTTTCAGTAAATCAGGAACAAACGTCGTTCTAAATTCATAATCAGGTGCATTATTCTTTATAATTTCAATTGATTGTTCAATCTTTTTAAGATTTGCTTTAATTCCAGCTAATTTACTGTATTTATTTTTTGGAGCCTTTATATCCATTGATACATAATCAACAAGTTTTTTATCGATAAGTTCTTTGAGTCTCTCTGGAAAAGTACCGTTTGTGTCAATTTTTACAAGATATCCAAGTTTCTTTACTTTCGACGTAAAATCTAAAATATCCTTTTGTAAAAATGGTTCTCCACCAGAAATAGAAAGAGCTTCAAGCAATCCTTTTCGTTTTTTAAGAAAGGAAAGAACCTCATCTTCATTAAATAACTCTACATTACCATCGACAAGGTTCTTATTATAACAGAAGGGGCACTTGAAGTTACAGTCGACAGTCCAAACTATTGCACTAATCCGATCGGGATAATCTAAAAGTGATGTTTTCTGAAATCCTCCAATCTTCATTTTGTAACCAGTATCTTATTCTTCATATCAAATGTTTTTCTATCAGTAAATTCCTGTTGTTTGCCACGGTTCCATTGGTTAACAGGACGGAGATAACCAACAACTCGCGAATATACCTCACACTCAGTTCTTTTACTTTCTAAATTTTCTTTCATTTATTCACCTCCTTTATAGCCTATTTCTTCATCGCATTTTGGACAGTACTTATGTTCACCAGGTATATATCCATGTATTGGGCATATACTAAAGGTTGGAGTTATTGTATAATACGGTAAACTATAGTTCTCTGCCACTTTTCTTACAAGTCTTTTAGTCGCCTCTGGGGATGGTTCCTCCTCACCAAGAAAAATGTGTAAAACAGTACCACCAGTATATTTTGACTGAAGAGCATCCTGCAAATCAAGTGCTTCAAAAACATCAGTTGTGTATCCTACAGGAAGTTGTGTTGAGTTGGTATAGTATGGTTCTATACCTCTGCCGCCATTGTTTGAGTATGCTTCTTGGTTATATGTTTTAATATCAGGATATTGCACCTTATCAATCCTTGCTAAACGGTAGCTCGTTCCTTCCGCAGGTGTTGCTTCGAGATTAAAAATATTACCCGTTTCCTCCTGGAAATCTGCCATCCTTTTTCTCATATAATCAAGTACTTTTTCAGCAAACTGCTTACCCTCAGGATCACCGATGCTCTTGTTCATAAAGTTCAGCATTGCATCGTTCATCCCAATAAGACCTATTGTTGAAAAATGATTTTTCCAGTATTCACCAAATGTCTTCTTCACATCAGATAGATATACTCGTGAATATGGGTGCAGACCGCTATCCGTCAAGTTTTCGATTATTTCTCGTTTGATCTCAAGGCTTTGCTTTGCAAGCACCATAAGACCGTCTAGTCGTTCGAGGAAATCGTCATCGTTTTTAGCAAGATACCCAATTCTTGGCATATTAATGGTGACAACACCAATAGATCCAGTTTTTGGGTTTGCACCAAATAGTCCACCACCACGTTTACGCAGCTCCCTATTGTCCAAGCGCAAACGACAACACATACTCCTAGCATCATCAGGTTTCATATCGCTATTTATGAAATTTGAAAAATAGGGTATTCCATATTTTGCAGTCATCTTCCATAAGGGTTCAAGTCCATCGTTATTCCAATCAAAATCTTTTGTAATGTTATATGTTGGAATAGGAAATGTAAATGGACGTTCTTTTGCATCGCCGTCATGCATGATCTCTGCAAATGCATGATTCATCATATCCATTTCATCAATGTAGTCACTGTAATTGTCATCCATAAGATCTCCACCAATGATTGTTGGTTCATCGGTCATGTAACTTGGAACTGTGAGATCCATGGTTATGTTTGTAAATGGGCTTTGAAAACCAACTCTTGTTGGTACATTCATGTTGAAAAGGAATTTCTGAATTTCTTGCTTGACACCACCATAATTAAGACCATCTTTTTTAATAAACGGAGCAAGTAGGCTATCAAAGTTTGATAGCGCCTGTGCTCCTGCTGCTTCCCCTTGCAACGTATAGAGGTAATTGACTATTTGCATCAGCGCAGTTCCAAAGTGTTTTGCAGGTTTGCTTTCAATTTTTCCAGATACTCCTTTAAAACCCATAAGGAGTATATCTTTGAGATCCCAGCCGACGCAATACGCACCGAGTGTTCCAAGATCATGAATGTGAAATTGGCCATTGGTGTGAGCATCTCCAATCTCCGGTGGAAAGATTTTATGAAGCCAATAATTTGAGACAATGTTTTCTGTTACATAGACGTTTAATCCTTGGAGTGAATAGCTCATGTTGCTGTTTTCCTTGACCTTCCAGTCCATCATGCTGAGATATCCATCGACTACATCTATGTCTTTAAGAAGTCCACCTATTTCTCGGATATCTGCGTGTTGTTTTCTATACAGAATGTATGCTTTTGCAGTTTTTGCGTGTCCTTCTTCAATAAGTGTTTTTTCTACGGCATCTTGTACTTGTTCAACAGTTGGCATTTGCCCGCGTTTGGTTTGTTTTTCGAGAAGATCCATTACTTTGTTGGTGAGTTCGGCTGATTTTCTGTAATCCTTTCCCCCAACAGCTTGTGCTGCTTTCCAGATAGCTTCTGTTATTTGTATTGGGTTGAAATCGGCTATTTTCCCATCTCTTTTTCTAACTTTCCGTATCATTTTTTAATCTCTCCTTTATATTGCTCTATCAGGTTTTTGACCTCTTTTTCAAATGAAGTAACGTCAGTAAATGATCTATAAACAGAAGCAAATCTGATATAGGCAACTTGATCTGTTTCTTTGAGACGCTCCATAACGTATTCTCCTATAATAGAACTCTTGATTTCCTCCATACCGGCTCTTCTTATTTTCTCTTCAATTGAGTCGAGCATTTCTTCGATCTTATCATGGCTAATTGGGCGTTTTTCTAATGCTTTCATTATGCCGTGTTTAATCTTCTTTCTATCAAATTTTTCTCTTCTACCGTCTTTTTTAATGACATATACTGGTGTCATCTCGATATATTCATACGTAGTAAATCGCTTGTTGCAGTTCAGGCATTCCCGTCTTCTGCGAATTGTGTAATTCCCTGTATCGCGGGAGTCTGTTACTTTCGTCTCAATATGGTTGCAATATGGACAGTTCATTCCAACACATCAGATACTATATATTGTATATTAAAAATACAAACCTACACTATATGGTATAACTTAAGACTTTTTAAATCTTTCCATTTTACCAAAAATTAATAGCAGGAATTATTCATGAATAGAGTCAGAGGCTATTGGTCAAATATACAAAGATAGTGAATTTTGAGAGGTATGGTATTGAAAAGGTACTATTGGATGATATTGTATTTCAAAGAAAAAAAGAGAAGGGAGCGATTTAGGCCAGTGTATCCGAGAAAAGTAACACTTTCATCGAATAAGTTTAATAGATTGCCTATGATTCTTTTAACAAGATGAATCCATTTCTCAATCCCTTTTTCATTTTTCGAGTTTTAAAATGTTACTTGGTTGATGTGAACAGACTGCGGAGGATGAATGCCGACAATTTGAAAAAATTTCAAGATAAACAACTTCGGAAGCTAGTAAAATATGCATATACTGTTCCAGTTTATCATGAAAAATATACGGCAGCAGGTATCCATCCAGATGATATAAAAGGTATTGAAGATATTGGTAAACTTCCATTTATAAGTAAGGACGATATAAGAAAAAACTTTCCAGATAGAGTTATTTCATCTACTACAGACAAAACAAAAATCATTAGGAGTTATACTTCTGGTACAACAGGGAAATCAGTCTCGATTTATATTGACATGTTTGCAATTGTTCGTGGAGTGTTAGGATATGTACGGGTGATAAAAGAACATAATGTCGACTGGAGAAAAACCAGAATGACGGTTATTGCAGATCTTTCTGAACATAGCGCCGAGAGGGAATACCTCACTGATGGGGTGATTCCAAAATTAAAGCCATTTTTTTCTCTTGACAATATACAGATTTTTCACACGTATGATGATCCAAAAAAGATCATGAAGAAAATCACTAGCTTTCAACCTGAGTTTATTGGCGGCTATCCCGGGATGCTAAGACAACTAGCCCTTCTTAAAAGAGGGGGATTTGGAAAAGATATACAGCCGAGATGTATATTATCAACCGGGTCTGTATTAGATAAGTATTTAAAAAATTATATTGAAAATTCGTTTGAGACGCAGGTGTTTGATACATATGGTGCCATGGAATCAGGCCCTATGGCCTTTCAATGTAAGCAGGGAAAATATCATGTCCATTCCGATTTTGTATATCTAGAATTTATAGATGATACTGGTGAACCTGTTTCTCCTGGTGAACCCGGTCATGTAGTGGTGACAAGACTCTATGGAAGAGGAACTCCTATAATTCGATATATGGGGCTTGATGATATCGTAACGCCTGCTGATGATAAGTGTACTTGTGGGCTAGCGGGTGGACTTATCTCTAAGATTTATGGGAGAGAAAGTCATTCGATCGTTTTACCAAATGGAACAATAGTTCTTCCTTCCACTCTTGATGAATTTATTGGCGAGCTTAGTTGCTCGTTTAATATCGATTGTATTGAGCGGTTTCAAATAATTCAGCCCAGGATCAATAAGATAGAGATATTTGCAGTACTTGATAGCGAGTTGAGAAACACCGATCTTCCAGTTGACAAGTTATTTTCTGAAATACAACACCGTTTTCAAGAAAGATTTGGATCAGATATAGAGGTAAATGTAAAAGAAGTGGATAAAATCAAACCACACACCGCGGGTATCATCTCTAAGGTTGATCGGAGCAAGATAAAAAAGAAAACGTATATCTAGCCATCAACAATATTTTCCAACGAAGTGATTGGATTTTTGGGTGTTTCTCTAGTTAGTTTGCTTACTTCTTCTTCAATTTTATTTTTGATAATTTCTTTGTTGTTATAGTCGAGTAGTTTGAGGAGATCAAGGGTTTTCTTGTAATACTTTTTTGATTGTTTTCTATTATTGGTTAAGGTGTAGAGTCTTCCAAGGTTCCAATAGGTGAGAATTTGGTCTCGATAAAAACCAATTGAAATTTTGAAGTTGTTAATGGCTTCGTCGTATCTTTGTAAAACAAATTCCTTTGATCCACGTTGGAAGAGCCGATTTGCTTTTTTGAGTAGCATTTTTTCTGAGAAAAAATCAATTGTATCATAGGTTCTACATTTCTTTTTTGTTTTTGAAAGGGACTTGATAACAGTGGATTTTTTTGTGTCGTCTAACAGGTTTTTTACCGTGCTTTTTCCTAGATCAGTTATTGTATGAAATACTCTTTTTTGTTCTCCGACCAAGTCGGGTATTTCTCTCATGCTGTAACAGAGGATATCGAGAAAATCTAATTTGATTAGTGACTTTATTGTTTTGAGATGTTTATCGATTCTCTTCTGAGGGACTACTCTTTTTTTGAGGAGGGATTCGAGAAAAATATTTGTTATTTCTGGGCTGGAAACTGCTCCTTCTATTGTTATTTCATTTAGTATGACATTGTTCACCTTTTCATCGAGTTGGTTCATTTTCGATGAGAAAAAATCAATTAGTCTTTCTTGTTCTAATCCTAGTATTTGGTTGTGTAAATCTACTGCTTTTTTTCGAAGTAATTGTTTCCTGAGAAAAGTAATGAATTGTGGATATTGATGGTCAATTGGTTTGTTGCAGGTCATCTTTAAGATTGGTTGATATTCATCGGGTTCAATATGTTCTGTTTTGATATTGGTAAAACCAATGTTTTTACAGATTTCTCCAAGGAGATCGTCCGGAAAGCAAAATTTGTGTTGCAAACCTGGATTCTCTAATCCATAAATCCATGGTAATATGTTTTTTCTATCTTCACGACCACCGGTTATATATTTTTTAAACGAGGTTTTAATATCTGGAGTTTCAATGATAAGTGTTCCTTTTGACTCTAAAACTCTATAGCATTCACTTAATGTGTATATGCTACTCATAAGACCTAGATGCTCAATGAGTTGAGAAGCAATGATTTCTTCGACACTGTTGTCTTTTAGGTCAAGGTCAACAGCTGACATTATTTTATCTGCGACGGTACTATCAAAGGCATCGATGTTTAGATACTCTTTTTTATAAACGCCTCCGCAGCCTAAATTAAGTTTCATGGTGACTCAGTTAACATAATCTTTGTTGTAGTATAGAAAAATAACTGCCCAGAAATAAGGATCTATTAGAAATCTTTTATGCTTATGGTACCGTAATGGCATGAATCTTTATATACTTCTAACGGTGAGGTAAAGCTAGCATCGCCTTTCTTTGTTGCCAAGGAGGAATAAACATTGTCAATATCTCTTTTATCTAAGCCGAGACACTGACCTAATTCATAAAGTTTATTTGGAATCATATTCACGGTATCCTTTTGCTCTTGAGAAATCATGTATGCTAACGGTGCCATATTTACCGAATTCCTTATAGATTTCCGTGGGAGGGATAGATTTGATATCACGTTCATTGGCTGGCGTAGTAGACAAAACGCTTTCGACATCTTTTTTGTTTAAACCGAGATTCTGACCTATCTCATAAAGTTTATTTGGAAACATATACGTGATGTCTCCTTGCCTCTTGGAAATCGTTTATGCTTACAGTGCCATATCTACCAATCGCTTTGTATACTTCTACTGGAGAGATAGATTCAACATTGTCTTTATTGACTGGTCTAGTTGACAAAACATCATCAATATCTTTTTTGTTTAAGCCAAGGTCCCCCCCTATCTCGTATAGTTTATCTGAAACCATCCCTTCATGCCTCTTTAGTTATTTGAAATCGTTTATACTTATGGTACCATAGAATATGCCATCTTTATAATTATCTAATGGAAAGGCGATTGATGCCTTTGGTATATCTGATTTGTCCCAGTTTGACTCAAGATCCCTGATATCTTTAACATTAAGTCCAAGCATAGATCCAATTTCAAATATTTTTGTTGGGATCATATTTTATCAGTTTATAATGTCTAAATATATATAAAAAGATTATCTTTCAATAAATTGTTTATTTTAAGACAATTTTTGTTCAATTTTATAGTAACAATAGGGGTCATTGTGAGGTTTACCGGTTAAAGCGATTGACATACCCATACAGCCACCTTTACATTTTTCTCCATACCTGCAATCAATACAGTT
Organism: Thermoplasmatota archaeon; assembly: GCA_030601705.1. Classification (GTDB taxonomy): domain Archaea; phylum Thermoplasmatota; class E2; order DHVEG-1; family DHVEG-1; genus JAGLML01. The sequence continues at coordinate 13,437 of JAUWBM010000004.1, read as the reverse complement.
ATCTCCTAAATCAGTTGTTTTAAAATGTCTGTTATATGCAAAAGAATTTGGATTATTCCAGATTTCAATAATACTCCTGTTTCGAATGTTACCTTCGATGTACTTATCTGATGTTGCAAGGCAACCTATTACATCGCCATTGCTTTTAACACTTAAAATTGATATGCCTGCTTGGCATCCTCTCCAATCAGAAGATAATCCTACATGTGGTATGTATCTGGAATAGTACCCACAACAGTGTGCACCAACGACGGGTAGTTCTTTTGTAGAATATTTTGTCTGGAGAGAAGCAATAAAGAGGCCAAGAGAATAGAATTCTTCTTCCGATAACAGTAATTTCTCTGGAAATCTTCCTTCGGGGGAAGCAGTTTGAATTTGCCAAGCAACATGTTTCCCAAGCAATAACTCTTTGATCATGGGTAACTCTTTAAAATTCAACTTGTTCACCGTTGTGATAACTGCTGTTGGTAGATCCGCTTTCCTAGACAAAAAGATAAATTCCATTGCTTTTTTGAAAGACCCCTCTACTCCCCTGATATGATCATGAGTCTGAGCTGTTGCTCCATCGAGACTTATTGAGACACCATAAGGCTGCAATTTAACAAGTTTAGAAATAATGTCCTCATTTCCGATGAAGCCGTTTGAGATAACTAAGAGTCTCATCCCTAAATCTCTAACCTCTCTGCCGAGTCTGTACCATTCTTTTCGAAGAAATGGTTCACCTCCCATGAAGCAGACTTCTTTAGAGTCGATTTCTGCCAGGTCTTTGCAGAGGTTAAGAGCTTCTGCAGTAGAAAGTTCGTTAGGCCTGGCTTTTCCGGCGGATGAACCACAGTGAATACATTTTAGATTACACTGCAAGGTAAGTTCCCAGACCACCTGGCTTGGGGCATAGGTGTTTTTCAGGCTCATTTTCCTTATTACCGATCTATACTTTGGTATTTAAAGGAGAGGACTACGGTTTATTGAAAATCGTTTATGCTTATGGTACCATAGTAACCGCCACAAGGATCCTTGTAGCAATCTGTTGGATCGTGCGGGAATAGTATCTGTAGGTTCGTCATTTCTTTATTCGAGGCTTTCTTTTTTAGTTGGTAGATATCCTCTTTTTCAACTCCGAGCATGCTTCCTATTTTTATCAGCTCATTCATGGTATTATTGCTAGCATGTTTCATGAAAACACGTATTAAATATTAGTTAAAAAACTTTTCGCATGAATTTCAATTTCTAGCTTAGTCAAATAATGTTTGTTCAATTCTATAAAAGCAGAAAGGATCGTTATGGAATATACCCGCCAATGCATTCGATCGGGTCGAACAGCCACCTTTACATGTATCCGCATATTTGCAATCCCTACAATTTTCCCCTAAATCAGTTTTCTTAAATTTTCTATTGTACGAAAAGGAATTTGGATCATTCCAAATGTCGACAATACTTCTGTCCCTGATGTTATCCTCAATGAATTCATCAGATAATGCAAGACAACCTTTCACTCCGCCATCACTTTGTACTCCTAGGACTCTTTTTCCTGCCCAACAACCTTTCCATTCTATAGGAGCAGACATATTTGGAAGAAATTGTGAATGAAAAACAAGGTTATGAGATCCGCCTATCAAAATCTTTTTAAAAGAATATTTTTTCCGAGTGGCAGCGATAAAAAGCCCCATAGAATAATATTCCTGTTGAGATAAAACCTTATCTTTTGGGAATCTACCTATCGGAACACCTTCTTGGATTTGCCAATCAATTCCCTCCTTGATAATAAGATCCCTTAACGCTGGCAGTTCCTTAAAATTCATTTTACTCATCGTTGTTATAGCTCCAGTTGATAAACCGGCTTTTTTTGATAGACGTAAAAAGTCAATAGCTTTTTCAAAAGATCCGCTAACTCCTCGTATATAGTCGTGTGTTTTTGAAGAAGCTCCATCTAAACCAATCTGCACAGAATCAACATGTAATCTTGCTAACTTAGGAAGTACATTCCTTGCATTTACAAATCCATTTGACACAATGGAGAGTTTCATGCCCAAATCTTTAATTTTTTTACCTAAAATATCCCAATTCTTATGAAGAAACGGTTCACCACCAAACAAAGTTACACCCCTAAAACCTAATCTCGCAAGGTCGTTACATAATCTGAGACCCTCTTTGGTCGTTAATTCATTAGGTCTTGCGTTTCCTGCAGATGAACCGCAATGTCGACATCTTAGATTGCATTTCAGGGTAATCTCCCAAATCACTAGACCCGGGGCAAGATCTTCATTATTTTTCATCTGAAATAATATACTACAAAATGCTTTTATACCTTTGGAAGTAGCTTTACAAAGATTAGTCAAAGTATAAACATTTAACATGGCTTCAGTACTTTATTTACGTTTTTTCTTTCAAATTTTTGGGAATATTGGGTATCTAATTTTCCAGAAAACTCGCCTACAGAAACTCACTCATGAGCTATTCCTCCCATAAAAGTAATTCACCGCGAATAACCTTAAAACCTATTCACGAATAACCCCCAAACAGCACTTTTAGCTCAAATACGTCATGATTAAATACCAAAGAATGGTTTTATTAAACATCATGAAAATTATCTACGGGCCTGTTGCATCGTGGAGGCTAGGGAAATCATTAGGTGTTGATCTCATTTGTTCAGAAAAAAAGATATGCTCTTTTGATTGTATTTATTGCCAACTAGAAGAAACCGATAGAATTACAAGACAAAGAAAATCTTTTATCTCACTAGATAAACTCAAAAAAGATCTACAACATGCCCTCCATCAAACAACACCTGATGTAATCACGCTCTCCGGGATGGGGGAACCTACCTTGGCAAAAAACATGAGTAAAGCAATACAAATCATTAGAGAACTAACAGATTTGCCACTTGCAATACTTACCAATTCTTCTTTAATGTATGATAAAAATGTTCAAAGCGATCTTAAAAAACTAGATATAATAGTTGCAAAACTCGATGCACCAAATCAAGAGCTCTTCCAGAAAATAAGCCGCCCTGCAGAAGAAATAACATTTGAACAAACGCTCAGGGGCATCAAAGAATTACGAAGAGATTTCCGTGGAAAATTCGATCTTCAAATAATGTTTATGGGAGAAAACAAAGACTATGCACATGAACTCGCAAAACTGGCAAGGGAGATTCAACCAGATGAAGTACAAATTAATACTCCTCTTCGACCATGTAACGTAAAACCGTTGCCAATGGAAGAATTGGACGAGATAGAAAAAAAGTTTATCGGACTGAATACAATCTCTGTCTATCATAGTCCAAAACCTATGACAGATCCCATGGATAAGCTAGAACTTATTAAAAGAAGGAGACTGGAGCCGTAAAAATTGTGAAAAAAATATCAGTTGATCTTAGAATCATAGGCGTTGTTCACTCACCATATAAGATAACTAAAGACGTACCACGTCGGTGTAAAAAGGAAATTTCGGAAATAGAGATATATAAAGAATATGAACAAGGTCTGAAAGATATTGAAGGATTTACCCATATTCATATTCTATACTGGCTCCACAAATCAACGGGATACTCCCTCCATGTAAATACACCTTGGGATGATTCTCCACGTGGATTGTTCACTACACGATCACCACACCGGCCAAATCCAATAGGCCACACAACTGTAGAACTAGTTGAACGAAAAGGCAACATCCTAAAAGTTAAAGGGTTGGATGCCATAGATGATACGCCAGTGATGGATATAAAACCATATGTTAAAAAATTTGACATGAAAACACATGCTGTTTCAGGGTGGCTGGAAAAAACAGATTTAAAAGGAGATTAACTCTGCGTTTTTTATCGCCTGATCAACAATTTTGTTTACATCTATTTTCTTTTCCTCAGTTAATACGTCTTCAAGTCGTGCTCTAGTGGCAGGTTTAGACGGAACAGCGGTACATCCATCTGATGGTAGAACGGAAATATCATATGTGCCAATGTTTTTTGCTATTCGTATTACATCTTCTTTATCAAGTCCAATTAAAGGTCTTAAAATGGGGAGGGAAACTGCTTGTTCTACCACACGAAGGTTTTGAAGCGTTTGTGATGCAACCTGCCCCAAGGAGTCGCCCATGATAATAGCAACTGCATTTTCTCTTTCAGCTATTTTCTCAGCATATCGAACTAACATACGTTTGCAAAAAACACAGGTAAACCTATTCGCACAATTTTTTTTATACGATGAAAGGGCGTTCCCATGTGGTACAATAAATGTTTTAACACTGCCAGAAATTTTTTTCTTTAGATGTCTAGCAATGCTGATAAAATTCTCTAACTCTCTATCATCTGTAAAGGGTCTGTCATCACCGTGAACAAGAAGCATGTTCTCTGTTTTTTTTGAAAGAAGATAGGTAGCAACTGGAGAATCTATACCACTTGAAATCAAAGATACGAATTTCATTTTGTCTCATCTTTAACATAATTAAGATACTCTTTTAGCCCCCCAATAATTGGCAGAACAATGATATCTGGTAGGTCATAAGGATGGAGTTCCTGTATCTTTTGTATCGTTTTATCTACATTTTTGTCGGTTGTTTTTGCTATTAAAACACATTCACTATCTTCTTCAATTTTTCCTTGCCACCTATAAACTGATTCGATTTTAGGGATTATATTAACACATGCAACCAGTTTTTCTTCAACTAATGAATGTGCGATTTTCTTTGCATCTTCTATATTGCCCATGGTAGAATAAATTGCAGCAATCATCTTTTCATCCTTATAATTAAAAGCAGTTTTAATATTTTGCATTAATCAGATATTGTTTCATTTCCAGATTAGCAATAGCATTTTTTATTGCTTTATAAGAGCCGTAAAAAAGGTGACTTTTACATGCACAATCACTACAACCAAAACCGGGGATTATAGATAGTTCTTTCTCTAATGTTTTTGCAATAAAACACTCCTCCCTGACCTCGCTTTGTTTGTAAAAAACGTTTACAATTTTTGCATGATTCAACAGATAATCAATGTGCCAATGCGTCTTTTTTTGTTTTCTAAGATGCCGTTGTATTCGTTGGTCCAATCCATTTAGTGCTGAGCCGGCATACATATAGAAACCTTTTTTGAAATCTATTTTTCCCAGTTTACCTACTGAAATTATTTCAGTATTTTTTAGTTCCACTAATAAAAGATAGCTACCCCTCATTTCACAATCTACCACAAAAAGAGAATACTATGCATTATTTGAATAATTTATTATAAGATTGACATATTTTCTTTCAAATATGAGTGATCACAATTTTAGATTTATAGACATCGTATCTCTAGAAGAGGCAAAGAATGAAATCCAAAAGATAGGAAGTGATCCTAAAAGCATTGAAATCATGGCGCCGAAAGCGATTTCTAAAGTCATTAAAGTAGAAAACGTAGTACTTCAAGATGCGATTATTATTAAGCAGGATATGCTTTCAATAGGGGGGGAAGTAGCTATTCCTAAGGATGCATTTGAGTTAAAAGAGAAACGTGCCGATATTCTCGTTATGGGGACAATAAAACAATTACATGATCTTGTTGAAAAGCTCAATAGACATTATCCTAGAATAAAGGATATTGCAAAGGAATTATCAGTTTTATTGAATGACATATGTTAGTAAGCCCAAAAAGACATTAACTATTATTTTATTCTGATTTGGAGAGCCTATGGATAATCCAGTTTGCCCTATAGATTTTAGATACGGAAGGAGAGAAATAAAAGAAGTCTTCGGTGAAAAAAGCAAACTTCAATATTTGTTAGATGTGGAGGCTGCACTAGCTAAAGCACATGCTAAAGTTGGTAACATCCCGAAAAAAGCTGCTGATGAAATTTCTAAAAAAGCTTCTGTAAAGTTTGTTAAAGTCGAAAGAGTGAAAGAAATTGAAAAAGAAACCAGACATGACATAATGGCGATAACAAAAGCTCTTAGTGAAGTTTGCAGTGGAGATGCAGGCAAATATGTTCATCTCGGTGCCACGAGCTATGATATTGTAGATACAGCTAATGCCCTACAATTTTCAGAATCAACAGATTTCATTAAAAGAGAGTTAAAAGAACTTAGGAAAAATTTGGTAAACCTTGCAAAGGAACACAAGAAAACAATCATGCACGGCAGGACACATGGGCAATTTTCCATCCCAATTACTTTTGGCTTGAAAATGGCTGTTTATGCCATGGAAGTTGACAGACACCTAGAACGCATGCATGAAGGCAAATCACGCATCTTAGTTGGCAAAATGTCTGGTGCAGTGGGTACTGGTGCGGCCATGGGTAAACATATCTTAAAAATTCAAGAATTGGTAATGCGAGATTTAAAATTAGGAATAGAAGAAGGGGCAACACAAATTGTTGGAAGGGATAGATACATAGAGCTTTTGTCAACTCTATCAAATATTTCTGCTAGCATGGAAAAGTTCGCAACTGAGATTAGAAATCTTCAGAGAAGTGAAATTGGGGAAGTTGCAGAGGCGTTTGAATCCAAAAAACAGGTTGGCTCTTCAACGATGCCACATAAAAGAAACCCTATCATTTGTGAACAGATCTGTGGACTTGCTAGGGTGACAAGAAGCTTTGTAATACCTGCTTATGAAAACGCAATTCAGTGGCATGAACGAGATCTTTGTAATTCATCATCTGAACGTTTTATTTTACCTCATTCCTTGATACTTACAGACTGGATTGTCTATCAGATGAATAATGTGTTCAAAAATCTTCAAGTTAATCCAGAGAAAATGCTGGATAATCTTGAAAAATCAAAAGGTCTGCCCATGGCTGAAGCAGTAATGATAAAACTCGTTGAAAAAGGGATGGGTCGTGGAGATGCACATGAACTTGTCAGAAAATGTTCGCTTAAGGCATCTGATAAAGATAAGGATTTGCTAACTACACTATTGGAAGATAAAAACGTTTCTAAATTACTCAGAAAGAATGAATTAGAAGAAATAATGAACCCGAGAAATTATCTTGGTGCATCAGATAAGATCGTAGATAACATTGTCAAAAAACTGACGAGATGAAAGGTCACTGAAGAGAATTCATCAGAAGGGGAGATCAATATTCCACAATATATTTGCTGGTTCACGATCCATGTTTATCCAGGGGATCAACCCAACTATGCCAATCCTTCCAAATATAAGTTTTGGCAATGATATATTTAAGTTGAGTTTTAACCCTATCCAATTATCCCAATAGTTTTGTTGCCATGTGCTTATGTAGCATTTGTAAAATTGAGCGTGTCTTTTGTTATTGATAAAATTGTTGGACATAATTGCATTATTATTTGATTTTTTCAGATAGACGCCTTGTTCATTATTTGTAATATTATTAAGGACAATAGCGTTCATATTAGATTTTTCTAAATAAGCACCATACGTGTTAGCGTTGATTGTATTGCCAATAGGATATTGATTTTCTGATTCCGATAGATAAAGACCGAACTGATTTTTCTGGATGGTGTTACCGATAATATAACCAAAGTACTTGTTTTTTATATAAAGACCATGGGTATTATTCGATACAAAATTATATTGTATGATAGGCATACTTCCATCTGATACGAGGATACCCATATTATTATGTGCAATGATATTATTACTCGCAACTGCCATATCTGCTCGTATTGCAATTCCCGCATCTCCTTCTTGTTCACCACCATTCGTTATCGTGAATCCAGATATACTACATGATTGCTCGATAACATCGACGACAGACCCATCTCCACCGCCATCAATGATCGTTATAATATTGTTCTCTCCAAATAATTTTATTGACTTATCTAGTAGTATATTTTCCTGATAGGTGCCATTAAAGACAAAAATTAGATCAGATGTTTTACCCCCACTAGAACTGTCAACCGCATCTTGAATAACCGCCCATCGTGTCACCTGCCAACCCGGAGTTGTTTCGTCGTAGTCATCATCGACAATTCGAGCAGCTGTTGCATAGAGCCATCCCTCCCTACCATCCTCAGTAATGGTCCTGATAGAATACAATGTTCCGTAGGTGGGAAGAAACTCATATGAGACACTATTACCTACTGTAGGCATGCTACTCTTTTCTAGAACCATTTCATCAAACTTCAGAGCATCGATGAGTTTTATATCCACGGTTGGCGAGTTAGTAGTCGATATCATGGTCATATTTTCTCCTACAACTCCTAAAGGAATTTCACCGCTCTCCATAGTCATAAATAGCTGTTGTAAGAATTGTACGTCGATATGAGCTATTGGATCTTCTATAGAGGAATGAGGTGTTTGGTATTCGCTTTCCGATGGTCGTGGCGGCAACTGTAATGCTGGGTCGCCCAATAAAACAAAAGCAAAAAATGTAAAACTGTCGGTGGGGTCAGAGAGATTATTATGCTCAATGTAGGTCATCATTGCATGAGCTGTGAGATTGCCGAGTGTAGAGCCTCCCTCATGATATGCCTCTATTAGATATGTGAGCATTCCAGCCATATATGGTTCCTTAGAAATGGTGACATATCCCTCATCCAGATTAAAATAGGGGACACCAGCATTACTTCTTGACCCGCCAATATATGCTACCCCTCCAGCATCTGATAATAAAATTGATTCCCCAAATGAAACGTTAAATCCCATGTCCATCAAATTAGTGTCAAATGCGCCATTCATACAGGCAATTGACACCACTATCGGTGAGGTATCGCTTGCGGGAAGGTTCATAACGTCATCGACATCAAGTGGATCTCCCTCTAACGACCATGCAGTACCACTACCGTGACCAATATGGTACAACAATCCTGTATCTCCCATTAATGCATGTGTTAGATTGATTCTATCAAAGGATTCTTCAGTTTTGAAATACTTCGTGGGATTTACTCCCCCAAAAAATCCTCGGTTTATTGAATCTGTTGCAATCATTTCTCCTATATCATAGGGTGTACCAAATGGTTTCCCCCCTGCAACAGTAATATTTCTAAATAAATCCGATGTGGCATTCCAGTGTTTTATCTTATCGATCACATGAGCGGCTTCTATCGCATCATTAATAGGAAGTCTGCCTACAAAATAGTTCGGTACTAAATCATAATCTGGTGATGCGTAGAAAAAATCTGTCGGCGTCCAACTATCGTAATAGTAATAGCTTGGCGGCACTATTAGTGCATTTCCCAAGAGCGTGACATACTGTAGATTTGGATGCTCGTCACTATCGCTCAAATAATTAATGATCCGCTTTGCAAGACTATAGTTGTAATCATGGATCGTTTCCCACCCTGGAAGAGTAGGATCACTGTATCCATCATAAGGAGGATCACCAGCTTCTCCATACTGGGCATAAATCCAGGTCGTATTTACGACAGCGGTAGATGTCCCTTCTGTATCATGGAATGTTTTCAGCTCCACGGCTTGATCAAAAAGTGGCGGAGGCGTTATAATGACATTTACAACACCAGGATCTTTGGAAAGTGATGACGGAACAGAAGTTCCTTCATGTTTATAAAAAACCTTGACTAAACCGTCGGTTAGCAAAATAGTCCTTTTGAGTTTTGGTACATATTGTACAGGATATACTCGTACAAAAACCAATTTCTTCTCATTGTCTTCCCCTACATCATATGAGGCAAAAATACCAGGGAAAAACCGATCACTGTTGTAAACTTTCATGTTTGGAAGTAATGAATCAATGATCTTTTCTGCTTCCAATCTGTCGTTGGTCCAGAAAACAGGTTCGGGGTTCGGAACAATATTCAATCTATTCATAATTTCTTTGCAATATCCATCTGTGATTCCTACCCCAAGTACTTCAGAGTTTTTTGGAATTTCTATTACGAACGTTTTCATCGGCAGCATTGGATCGCCCGGTGAGCCAAACGGTTTTAACTCCTCTATCTCCAGATAAACTTGTTTCTGATTTATTTGATGAATAATGCACTGAGACGGATCAAAGTGAAATTCTTTCGTTTTAACCTCGTCCTTGCTATAGGAAGGTATTTTTTTATCCTCGATGATTCCTTCAATAGCTAGGTTTGATGCAACTTGACTAGGTCCAAAAAGAAGTGGCTCAATGTTATGTGAAAAATCATTTTCAAGAATAGATGAGCTTTCTGTTTCGGTTCTTTTTATTTTTTGTGATGTTGCAGCATTTGCTGATATTGAAGATAGGCTTGTTAACAAAAGTATGAAAATAAGGCTATAGGCTATTTTTTTCCTTTTCATATTATCACAAACAGTTTTTATTTATAAACAAATAAATAATAGCTTTATTTAAATATTATTGTGTTATCGACAATAAGTTCCTGCGTTTACATCGAAATAACCATAAATACCATGTTGCATTCTACTTTTTGATATGGATAAATTACAGATATTGACAAACAATGTTGAAGAAATCGTGACAGACGAAGAACTGAAAAATGTTTTAAACAAAGAAAAGCCAAAGGCGTATATCGGTTTTGAGCCGTCTGGCTCGGTTCATATTGGTTGGAAGATTTGCACGAATAAGATCAAGGATTTCCTTGATTGTGGATTTGATTTTACGGTGCTTCTTGCTGATTGGCATGCATATATCAACGACAAGCTTGATGGAGATATCGAGAAAATCAAGCTTTGTGGAAAGTATATGGAAGATTGTTTTGCTTCCATGGGAGTTGACAAGGATAGAGTAAAGTTTGTGTATGCCAGTGATTATGTAAGCGACCCTGCATATTGGGAGATTGTGCTTAGAACAGCTAAATCTATGTCTGTTGCACGCGTGAAACGTGCGATGGATATCATGGGTAGAAGTGCAGAGGAAGCGGAGAAGGATTTATCAAAGCTCTTTTATCCGGCCATGCAGGTTTCTGATATTTTTTATCTTGATTTAGATGTCGCATATGGCGGGATGGATCAACGTCGTGCACATATGTTAGCTAGAGAAGTTTCTAAAAAACTTGGCCGTAAAACTCCTGTTGCCATGCATACGCCATTGTTAACTGGTTTGCAGGCTGGTGGACGTATGGACCCAGTTGAAGCAAAGATGAGTAAGAGTAAACCTGATGCCATGCTTTCGATTCATGATGATTCTGCCAGTGTGAAGAAGAAGATGAGCAAGGCGTTTTGTCCTGAAAAACAGGTTGAAGGAAATCCTGTTCTCGAGATTTGTAAGTATGTTATTTTTCCTGAGCTACATAGTGAAGTGTTTTTGATTGAACGACCTGAAAAATTTGGTGGAAATCTAGAGTTTAATTCTTATGAGGATCTGGAAAATGCTTTTGTTGATGGTCTTCATCCTCTTGATTTGAAAAATGCTACGGCGAGTTATGTAAATAAGATTCTTGAGCCAGTTCATCAATATTTTGAAAAACATCCAGAGAATTATAAAAAGATGAAAGAAGCGGGAATTATTCAATAAGATTTTTTGTTTATCCTATTAACAATTTTTCGTAATACGACGAACTCCCTGTTTTGAGTATTTCGAGTATAATTTTTTCTGTTACTTTGCCGACTCCTTTCAGTCTTTGCAAATCCCCTTTCATATCTGATAAAGGCCCTTGTAATTTTGAGATAGAATAGGCAGCATAACCATAGGGCGAGGGTTTTCCTTGTACTTTCAAAAGATAATCAATATGTTCCAATATAACAATCACACGATCATTCTCACTTAAAATATCTCGATAAAGATGAGGGGGGATGCGCTTTGGTATTTTGTATTTTTTTGCGATACTATTAAACGTTCTATGTATCGATTCATAATATGCTCCTATTGCATTTCCCCACTTGTCTCCTTTGTAAATGGTATGATATTCTGTAATAAGCTCGGGATATGCTTTGTTAATGGTGTTATAAAAGTAATCTTTCTGTCTCCCATCTTTTAGTGTCATGCCTCCAAAGACGATAAAGTCCACACCAACTTCACTTGCTGTTCTAATACTTTCTTCCATTAATTCTGGTTTATCAGTAAGAAAAGGAATAACTGGAAGTAAAAACATACCACATGCGATACCCTCATTCTTAAAAAAAGAGAGTGTTTCCAATCTCTCGCTTGGTGGCGGAACACCAGGTTCAAAGATACTGCTTATCTTATCATCTACTGATGAAAAACTAAAGCTCACAATCGCTCTCTGTTGCTCATTGATTTCTTTTAAAATATCAACGTCTCTTTCTACAAGGGTTGATTTTGTTAGAACGTGAACAGGAAAATTCTTCTTATAAAGAATCTGAAGGGTTTTGCGAGTTAATTCATACTTTTTTTCTACAGGTTGATAGCTATCACCAACGCCACCACCAACTCCCACATATCCCCTTTTAAATGGAGTTCTTTTTCTTTTTGGATCCAACTCTCTTCGTAAAAGCTCGATAGCATTTACCTTGACAGCAACGTCTTCTCCAAATTCTCCATCTACCCGATACTTCTCAGATCGACCATCACAATACACACAGTTATGGTGACATCCACGATATAAATTCATTCCATAACATGTGAGAAACCACGTTTCAACTTTCTTGTATTTTCGAAGTATGGATTTCGCTTTAATTTCTCTGATAGTCACTTCTTTTGTATTCTTTTTATGTACTTATATTCATTCGCTTCGTTGTTTGGGCGCAATATCTTTTAGAGATCTGTAGTCTAAGTTATGCGTAGTTTCGTATAACCTTTAAGACTTATTTTTCGGATGTTTAACATCACATTTGGCCGATTTGCTTTTTTGATAAATAGTCAAATGAATCTTTCTATGCATATCAAATTTTAATTAGGAACTTAATGTATTTCTGAAGAGTTTATTTTTCTCCTGATTTGTGGTTTTATCATTGCAACATCTGTAGCATTTTTACATTTGAAACATCTTTAAACGTTTTCTACCAAGTAAAAAACAAAGGGGTCAAAGGTGGGAGGAAAGAATTTAACTAAGAATTCAATTCCAGATGACCTCCATAGTTGTTATTGTTTTTTGGTAGATAAAGATAATGTTTTGGTTTTGGGGAGGATAAAAAGGGGTTGAAAAACGAGTTGTCTTTCATCTACAATATCTCTTTGACGAATGCGTCAAGTTTCTCCTCGTAACCCGTCTCCAAAGGACCTTTCATACCAGTTACTTTAATTTTAATCCCATCTGAAACCTTAATCATCCCTTTGGATTGAAGAAGCGCCTCCATGATTTGAAGAGCTTTTGTTCTATCATAGAACTTGGCATCCATACAGGTTGCCATAAGAGCATATTTTGCTCCCTCTTGCTTAACCTCCAAGTTTTTCAGGAATTTTCTCATTTTCATAGGAGGATTACCGATATGAGTAGGAGAACTGAAAATATACAGATCTGCTTGTGGTAAAGCGTTTGGTTTTATCTCCCGAATAGAAGAAGTTTCTACGTCGTGACCTTTTTTGCTAAGAATGCCTTGTAAGTGTTCTATGCATTTTTTTCCATTCCCATATTTCGATTCATATGCAATATAAACCTTCATCTAAATTCCCAAGTGCCTAAACATCTTTTTCTTTAAAAAACCAA
>JAUWBM010000180.1 GCA_030601705.1 Thermoplasmatota archaeon | reverse complement strand
TCAGGGATAAAGTCTATATATTTGATACACGTTAGAATTGTGTAGGGGGTAAGAAAAATGAAAAAGATATTACCATTATTGGTAGTAGGGATTTTAGTTCTGAGTGGACTTGGAGCAACTGCGGTAACCAATATTGAGAACCATCCGCCAGATGCACCTACAATCGCTGGTGAAACACGCCCTAAAGTAGGAGTATCATATTGTTTTACTTTTATTACAGTTGATCCAGACGGTGACAATGTATCTTATTATATTGAATGGGGGGATGGTACAAGCACTGGATGGACCCTATATTTTGAATCAGGAGAAGAAGCAGAATATGCACATAAGTGGAATAAAATAGATTGGGATAACATCATCCGTTGCAAAGCCAAAGATATCCATGGTGCTGAAGGCAATTGGTCCAAAATACAGATACCTATAATGAAAAACAAAGACATTAACCTGCAATCCTCTTCTATACTAAATAGTCAGAGTGAAATGAGTGTTATTCCATCAACTGGAAAGATAGATGTAGCTACATCTAGAACCACTTTCAATGACGGCACATTATCTGGCTATGTCAACGACACCGATATAAATCCTATGGAGGGAGCACTAGTGCGTGTGTACTTCCATGGAACATATGAAGAGAACTACACTGATTCCTCTGGATATTATCACGTTACTAACATCCCGATTTGCTACTGTTTGAAGAATGCTACTTGTTCTAAGGAGGGATACAGGACAGAGTGGGTCTTACTCAGTATCGATGAGAATACTACATATGATTTCGTCTTGACGCCTCTCTCTTGCCATCCTGTTTTCGCTGGAATAATGGGAGAAAATGACTGGTATGTTAGTTGTGTTATTATCTATTGGTGCTATAGTCCTGATGTAGTAAAAATTTGGTATCAAATTGACGATGGAGATTGGATTAATTGGTCCGAGCCATTCGAACCAATCTGTGAAGATGGTGTACATACGATCTGCTGGAAATATGAAGATATAGAAGGCAATATTTCTGATGTTTATTGTAAAGATTTCAAGATTGACTATACACCACCTGACATTGAAGAGGTTGAATGGAAAACATTCCAAGAACCACCAATATTCGGAATGTGGTACGTTACATTCACATGTAAAGCAACTGATAATATCAGTGGAATGGACAGAGTAGAGATGTACATAGATAAGGGATTACATGAGGTTATTACAGGTTCAGGGCCAATCTACGAATTTGAAATTGAATGGTGTCACCTTTTTTTAGATTGGGTATTTACATTCGTACATTATGATACAGCAGGTAATTTTGCTAATGATAGTATAAACGAATCAGAAATAACGTCCTTTCCATATATTAAAAATAATCATTTTACTTTCAATGGTTGGTTGGAGAGATTTCCATTACTAAACCAGATTGTTACTCTACTTATGGAGAAGTAGATATGGAGAAGGGCATAAGCATAGGAATCATACTGTTGTTCATCGTAACGGCATTCAGTCCTATGGTAATAGGTTTTGAAGCAGACGATATTAATGATGAAAAGGAGGAGTTGTTAGATGAACTTGCTTTCTGTTGTTATGATGGGAGTGGTAACATGACGCTGATAACAGAATCTTTAGCTGGTCGTGTAATTGAAGTTGACAGTTCAGGATCTATTGTTTGGCAAAAAACTGGATTGAATGTTCCCAAGGATGCAGAAAGGCTATCCAATGGTAACACACTGATAACAGAGAGTGGAATGAGTCGTGTAATTGAAGTTGACAATGGTGGTAATATTACGTGGGAAAAGAATGGATTAAATGACCCTGTGGATGCAGAAAGACTTAGGAATGGCAACACACTGATAACAGAGCATATCGGCAAAAAAGTAATCGAAGTTGACAGTGCTGGAAATGAAGTATGGAATAAAACTGACTTGTACGCACCTAAAGATGCAGAGAGACGGGATAATGGCAATACACTAATTGTAGAATACACAAGTGGTCGGATAATTGAGGTTGATAATAGCGGTAATATTGTCTGGATGAAAACCGGGCTGGATGGACCTGTCGATGTGGAGATATTGGATATCGGCATGCTCATAACAGAATACTTAGGTGGTCGAGTAATTGTGGGAGGTGATGATGGATGGGAAATAACGGGGTTGAATGGACCTGTTGATGCCGAGAGACTTGGTAATGGCAATATATTAATTGCTGAATACAATGGAGACCGGATAATTGAAGTTAATAGTAGCGGTAATATTGTCTGGGAAATAACTGGCTTATTGGGACCGATTGATGCGGAGAGATTGAATAATGAACCATCAAATGCACCAATCATTGATGGTCCGACAAATGGAAGAGTAGGAGTAAAATATGAGTACACATTTAATTCAACAGATGATGATGGTGTTGATTTTTGGTACTGTGTTGACTGGGGTGATAATTCACCTATTGAGATTGTATGGCCTTCCAATCCTGATAGTAGTGGTGTAGCAAAAGCAAATCATTCGTGGGATGCGAAGGGAACATATGTCATTAGTGCGAGAACCTTAGACATACATGGTGCTGAAAGCAAATGGGGTTATCTTGAGGTCACGATGCCGAAGAGCAAACCATTCAATTTCAACTTTAATCTACTAAGTTGGTTGTTTGAACGATTTCCACATGCGTTTCCAATAATTAGACAGCTAATAGGATTTGACTAGAGATTCAGCATATCTAGGACGTATGTATGAAGTTGGACTAGGTCTTTTCACATATATATTTGGTATCTTTGAAGGGGGATTAGAAGTAAAATAAGCAAAATTGTTAAATCCTATGGAGGAAATTATGAAAAGAAATAAAGGATTGGTTTTTACTTGGATAGTAACTATTTTATCACTTACATGATATGTAGAAGTAGGGAGATCTTAATATAAAATATGATGTAACTGTTGTTGGAGCGGGGCCTGCCGGTTCAACTGTTGCAAAATTTCTTTCTGAAAAAGGTTTTAAAGTACTCCTTATTGATAAAAGTAAGTTTCCACGCGATAAGTCATGTGGAGGCGGCCTACCTCTGAGAGTTTTGAATAGATTTAAATACGTGAAAGATAAAGGTTTGATTGAATCTTATTCATTTGGTGGTTTTGCACATCCGTCTTCCTTAAAATATAAAGTGGAATTACAAAGAAATGAGCCTATTGCTGCAATGATCCTCAGGAAAAAATTTGATTTTGGATTGGTAAAGCTCTCAATAGATAGTGGGGCTATTTTAAAAGATGGAACGGAAGTAAAAGATATTAAAATATCAAAAGACAAGGTAAAAATTTTTTTAGATGATGGGACTAGTGTTGATTCGGAAATTGTTATTGGTGCTGATGGTATCTGGAGTACTGTTGCTAAAAAATCTGGATTGAGTCAAAAGCATAAAAATGTTGGCATATGCCTTTTCCAAGAATATCATGTTGGCAAAGAAACATTAGATAAATATTTCAGTAAAAAAAGACATTGTCATATTCATATTAAGTTATTGGGGACCGCTGGATATGGATGGGTATTTCCAAAAAATGAACATTTAAACATTGGTATTGGTGAAATT